>JBOICY010000191.1:0-16869 GCA_050740335.1 Methylococcales bacterium
GGGTATGGTTCTTTTCGGCAGCGAATGATCCGGCGCCACCTTGGGAATGTAATAATTGAAAAATCCGGCGATCACATAGCAGGTGCTGATGATCACCAGTGCGAGCTTCGCCGATATCCCGAAAGCCAGAATTCCGCCCAGAATGGTACCGGAAATAATGGATGCTACCGTGAGTCCTTCCATCCAGGCGTTAGCCCAAACCAGCCTTTCCGCGGGCATGCATTCGGTTAGAATTCCGTATTTGGCGGGGGAATAAATGGCGGCGCCAATGCCGACGATCGAGTAGGCATAAAGCGGGTGCAGGCCCGATAACATTGCGATACAGCCGATCAATTTGACTACATTACTCAGAAACATCACCCGGCCTTTTGGAAAGGCGTCCGCCAAGGGACCTACAAAAGGCGCCAGCAATATATAGGCGAAGACGAAAAATTGCTGCAGGACCGGAATCTGCCATTCGGGCGCCGACAGTGTCGCTAAAATTCCAATCGCCGCGAACAGGAGCGCGTTGTCCGCCAGAGACGAGAAAAACTGTGCGGAAAGAATGGTCAAAAAGCCATGACGCTCCAGGAATGCGATGAATCGCTGGGAGTAACTCTGAATGATTTTGAACGATGAGAATAGTTCTTGGCTAGCTGCAGTATATTTTGAATTATTCAGCATGGTTTGATCTTCCTGGAAATTTTAGGTCACCTGAAATTGCAAAGCGGCGGCGTCTATAACCCTTGGATATCAGGGTCCACAGAAACTGACCAGCAAGGGATACGCCCGTTACAAAGAGCTTCTGGATACCTGCCGCCTCCTCATGCGTGCGCGGTAAAACCACACCAACCCGAATAGCGCCACCGCGATGATCACCAGATCGACCTGATGGGAATAGGTCTGCACCAGGGTCCAATGCTCTCTAAGTTTCATCCCGCAGGCCAGCAGGAAACCATTCCACAAGGTGGAGCCCAGCACAGTAATCAGCGTGAAGGGCCCGAGCGGCATCTTGCCCATGCCCGCGGGGATCGAGATAAAGTGCCGGACCACCGGGATGAAGCGCGCGATGAAGACCGTCATCAAGCCCTGACGTCGATGGAAATAACGTTCCGTCATTTCGAGATCATGGACATTCAGCAGGATATATTTCCCGAACTTCAACACCACCGGCTTGCCGCCCGCGTAGCCCATCCAGTAGGACAAAAGCGAGCCGGTGATCGATCCCAGGCTGGTCGCAAAGATCGCCAACCAGAGGTTCCATTTACCGTCGGCGACCTGAAAGCCCACGAAAGGCATCACGGCTTCGCTGGGGACTGGCGCGATCATGCTTTCCAGGGCCATCAAAGCCCACGCCCCGGCGTACTCGGTGGTATCCAGGATCGTCACCGCGACTGTCGTAATCGCTTCCGTCAACATACTAAACCCTCAAACCCAAAAGTAGACAAGCACCGCCGTGCCAAACAGGATTCGGTAGTAGGCAAACCAGCGGAAGTTATGATTGGCGACATACAGCAGCAGGCCCTTGACGGCCAGCAAAGCGCTCAGAAACGCTACCACGAAACCGATCGCGAAGAACAGCGCATCACCGGCCTGCAAAAGCGGAAGAGCCTGGTATAAATCGTAACTCGTCGCCAGGAGCATGGTGGGGATCGCGAGGAAAAACGAAAACTCGGTGGCGGCCTGACGCGAAAGACCGAATGCCAGTCCACCCATGATCGTGGCACCCGAGCGGGACACGCCCGGAAACAAGGCCACGGATTGGGCGACGCCGAGCTTGAAGGCATCCTGCCAACGAAGCTGATCAACGTTTTCGATGCGCGGCCGCCGGGCGAAGCGCTCGATCAGCAGCATCACGAAACCGCCCGCGATCAAGGCGAAAGAGACGGTCAAGGGCTGAAACAGGTGCTGTTTGATGAGCTTGTGAAAAATCAATCCGAGCGCCGCGGCCGGTACGACGGCGATCACCAGGTTGACGATAAAACGCCGCGCCGTCGGCTCTCTCGGCAGGCCGCACACGACCAGTGACAATTTGGCGCGGTAGAACCAGCAAACCGCCAAGATCGCGCCGAGCTGAATGAAGACTTCGAAGGTCTTGGCGGTTTCTCCCGTGATTTCAAGCAGATCTCCGGTGATGATCAAGTGCCCCGTGCTCGAAACCGGGATAAACTCGGTCAGACCTTCGACGAGACCCATGAGTACGCTGTGCAGAAAAGAAAATAAATCCATATCGACTTAATTCTACTTTGTTAAATTAATGTGCAAGTTCGTCATACTCGCCGGGAGCGGGTATCCAGCGCCATAAATGGCAAACTCAAACCCATCCATGGGGCTTGGATTCCGGTAATCCCCCGGCAATCCCTGCCGGGGCAGGCTCTGCCGGAATGACGCCAGTGAAAAAATGAGCCTCCTAATATGACAAAGTAGAATTAAGATCGGAAGATAAACTCATTAGCCTGGAGCAATGGTATTACAAAGCCTAGTTGTTTACAAAGAGGTCTTCAAGCACTCGCAAGACACCTTGAAGATTTTGATCCGTGAAAAGGACTTAGGTTGGTTTCAAGCGGGCTCCAGCCGGTAATCGCCGTTTCCGCTCGTGAATATTCTTCGGAAAGAGGAACCTCGGCATTTAAGGCTTCTCGCCTTGATCGACAGGACTTCTTTCTGCGCCGATTTCCGGACTTGCGAAATCCGAATCCCGGTGTATTCGAGTGTGGAACAGCTCCTGTATAAACGGAGAAAGCGCTTCCAGGTGGATTCCCTGGCGGGCTAAATGCTGGAGCAGTTCGACTCCGGAGGCATCGGCAAACTGCACGCCGGATAGGTTCAGACTCACTCTCTCGACGGGAAATCCTGTCGCAGCGACCGCGGATTGAAGCTCGGCGACCCAGGGTCCGAGCAAGCGGCCTTCCAGGACGAAAGTGATTAGGCTTGCGCTGGATTGATTGGGCGATATTCTGAGCAAGTAGCAGCTCCCGAACAGTTTTCAGAGTACCCTCTGCTAAGCGATCCGCGTGCCAGACTTTGCGCGATCCTTATTTTGCGATGTAACTTATGGATTTATATGGCTTGTATTGAAAGAGAGCAGGCAAACGGCCAACTATTCAAAGAATTTTTGACGCAAGGATGCCCGCAATTTATCGCGGAAACCATCATTATTGGTGGCGCTCGACTTTGATTCCGAGCTTTTTAATCCGGTAGCGCAGGGTACTCGGATTTAGATCGAGGATTCGGGCCGCGCCCTTGGGTCCTTCGATGATCCAACGGGTTTTCTCCAACATCGCCAGGATGTGTTGGCGTTCGACTTCTTCTAAAGTCGAATTGCCGTCGCTTGGAGGAATCACCGGGGCAGAAATGGAAGAGCCCACGCCGGGTAACATTTCGGGGTCGATCTCGATCATCGCCTGATCCGCCAGGATAATCGCCCGTTCGATCAGATTTTCCAGTTCGCGGATATTGCCCGGCCATGAATAGGCTTCCAAACGGCGCATGGATAGGGCGCTGATACCCTCGATCCGTTTTCCGATGCGCGGAGCGAATTTTTCGGTCAGGAACCGGACCAACAGCGGGATATCCCCGTGACGTTCCCGCAAAGGCGGGGTTCGCACCGGGAACACGTTGAGCCGGTAGAACAAGTCTTCGCGAAAGCTTTTATCGGCGACCGCCTGGAGCAGATTGCGATTGGTCGCGGCAATCACGCGGACATCGACTTTGATCGGATGGGTCCCTCCGACCCGATCGAATTCCAGTTCCTGTAGCACCCGTAACAGCTTGGCTTGTATTTCCAATGGGATTTCTCCGATTTCGTCGAGAAAAATGGTTCCGCGATCGGCCAGCTCGAAACGTCCGATGCGCTTGGTCATCGCGCCGGTGAAGGCGCCTTTCTCGTGACCGAATAGTTCGCTCTCGATCAATCCGGCCGGCAGGGCCGCGCAATTGATCTTGATCAAGGGCTTGTCGCGGCGTTTGCTGGCCGAATGAATGGCTCGCGCGATCAATTCCTTACCGGTTCCGGTCTCACCCTGAATCAGCACGGTCGCGTCGGTGACCGCCACCCGGCTCACCTTCTCCAGAACCGTCCGGATCGCCGCGCTGCGCCCGACGATTTCCTCGAAATTATGGACCGATTGGATTTCCTCCTGGAGATAGAGGTTTTGTGCCTTGAGGCGGGCCTGCTCCTGTTCCATCAAAACCCGCTCGGTGATGTCGACGAACATGGTGCGGGTGTATTGCCCGCTCGGATCGGGGTTCGACCACCATTGGATCCACAGTGGTTTATTGTTGTCTTTGCGGCGCAGTTCCAGCACCACGCCGCTGGTGTCGGTACCCCGTCCGACCGACGCGAAGGCCTCCTTCACGCGGCGCTGGGCGTCCGGGGTATCGGGAACAAAAGACATTCCGACCGTGCCCTTCACCTGTTCCGGCCTAATGCCCAGAATCTTCATCGCCGCATGGTTGGCATGAATAAAACGGGACTCGAGATCTTCGTTGACATAAGCGATCGGCGCTTCGTCGAACAGGTCGCGGAAGCGTTCCTCGGAGAGACGCAGTTGTTCGGCCATGTGCAGCCTTGCCAGTTCCGCGGCGGCGCGCACAGCGAAGATCTGAAAACTGAACAGCATGCGCGGTTCGGCCGGCATGACCCGCTCGTCGAACATCGCGAGATGCCCGAGCACCTCGCCATTGACATCGCGCAGCGGCACGCCGAGATAACTTTCAACCCCCTGTTCTTTCGGGAACTGTCTCCAAACTCCGGAAGGATGATGGCACAAGGTTCCGCGGACCACTTCCTCGCAAGGGGTTCCGACCAATTCCCATTCCTGGTTATCGATGATCCTTCCTTTGGACCAGAAGGCCAGGGTCCGAACCCGTTCCCGGTGGTCGGCGAACTCCGCGATGAAGGCGTTGGCAACCCCGGTTGCGAGGCTCAAATTGCCGACCAATGAACGGAAGAATTCTTCTCCGGTGGATTGCGCGGTGCCTTCGACGATGGCCCGTAACACGGACAATTCGGCCTCGTCCGGCAGGGGCCGCGTGTGGTTCTTCGTTGCAGTTGGATCAGGGTCGGACATGGGCTTCTCACCGCAGCGCCGCGGAATCAGGTCAGAGTCAATAAAGAATATTGCGGGGGCTTCCGGATTTCAAGAGCCAAGAACTGGGGATCGCTTCCTTGCGCCAGCCGCCATCCTGCCCGGCCGAGTGGCGCTCGGTTTCGGCCTGTTGCCATATACCCAACGCAGCCATAAATTGAGATTCCAAAAATCCCCTATCCCTGCGGGGGAGGATTAGGGTGAAGGGATTAAAAAGTTCAATTTATGGCTGTGTCAAGTATACCGTCCGCGTCCAAGCATGAATTCAGGGCGAGAAATGTGCTAAGCTTTTGCCGCCTTACCGGCGCGCGCAGGTAAATCCCATCGGACTCAGCGAGCCTCGAGCGAATGGTTCCGATCTTCCTCACCGAAGGGGCGAGCGGAAAGACCGACCTGGTTAGAATTTTCTCCTTCATCTCCGGATTTTGCACAGGATGGATGCATGACATTCCGCTTCCTAATTTTGCTTTCCTTCACGATGGCAGCGGCCACGTTGTTAGCAGGCTGTTCCACCACCCGACAGGTTCGCATCGAGTATCCATCCTCCGAATCATCTCATCTGGAATCCCTGCCGGGGTTCGCGGGCATCGATGGCGACGACTACTACATTCAGTTGATTTCCGACTTTGATTTCACGGGCAATCAGGCGCTCAGGGAAAGTTGCAGCGACATCGGCCCGTCCTATGACAGCGGAGCTTTTTCGGCAACTTTGCTGTTTCACATCCACAACGATGCGCTCCGCTTCGAGCGCGAGGCAAGCGGTTTTCTATATCAAACCTCGACCGGGAAATGCAATTTCAGCTTCGAGGCCCAAAAGGTCTACCTGACTCCGTGGATTCGTCTCGATTCGAGCAAGGACAACCTGATCAACTACAGTTTTCTAACCAGCGAAAACACCGATGTCGATTTATCCAAGCTGGCCGGAGACCTCAACGCAGCGAGCGATCTGCTCGCGCTGACCGGAGTCGGTACCGGCATTGCCGTGATCGGCAAGCTCGCTTCCTATTGGATGCTCGGTACTCACAAGGATCTTGGACCCGGTTCTGCTGCAGGCAAACAGCAACCGTCTGCAACCCAAACGATCATCAACCAAGTCATTACCGAAGGTCGATCGGCGGGGATTCTTAAAGACCCCGCGGCCCAGGCCGAAAATCCGGTGGCAACACCCCGTGCGGGCGAAGCGCCACAAGCACCTGGAAAAGGTGACCGGGAAGCCTCCGAACATCGAGCGCAGGGCCAACGCAGGTCCGAATCCCACTCCCTGCCGCAGGTTGCGTCCTACTCAGGCAAGGCCGGCACGCTGAATGAAGCCCGTTTCAAAGTCTACGAAGTGATCCAGGGAAGCCTGCGTTTTTTGGATCCGGATACCAGATCCTTGGGAACTCTGCGGGTTTACCCCGAGATACTCCCCTCGTTGCTGCTTAAAATCGCTCCGAACGGCCTGCCGGACGCCACCGATCTGAGCCTCGACGAACTGTGGCGTTCCAAGATCAAGGCCGGCGCGGCCGACATCAATCTCAGGCAGATCATCGCTTCGGCCGAGCATGACGAGCAGATCAATCTGGAACCCGATTGGCGGCAATACGACGAATTGGAGATCAATTGCCGTAAATTAAAAGTGGTTTTGAAGGACCTCGGATTCAATAAATTCGACCGCAACGCAATCCTTTACTATTTCCTGAACAACTCCACGGACTGGAAAAACTACAATGTTATCGGACAACCGGGGCTGCCCAACGAATTCCGCATGAGTCAGCTTGAGAAACTGAGGAGCAAGAACTTCGGCAAGTGCCTTTCGCCGGAGGACTACAAGACCATGAAAAGAATGGGTTTGCCGGTCAAAACAGCGGAGGATTGGAACGCGATCGCCGAATCCGGCCAAGAGAAGATCAAATTACTGGGTCCCTTACAGTCGATCGAACGCCAGCTCGTCCCCGTGATCAAAAACCCGAATCCCGAAGAAATGGAGCGCCAGGCCTTTCCTTTGCTGGCCACCCAAGCGGGGGGTAACGGCACCGTCCTGCTGCAAAACCATCTGAGTAATTTCGGCCTCGAGCAGATCCTCGGTGTGCCCGCCATCCCGGGCGAAGGCGTCGTGATCAGTGCGTCGCAGCTAGCTAAGGCTCTCAGTGGACTCAAGATCGCCGAATTGAGCTGTGCCCGTCCCGCGATGGAACAAGGCAAGCCGATCGCGAATGTCGGATTATTGTTGTTCACCACTCAAGCAGGCAGTCCGATCGCGACCGGCGGCGCCCTGGAATTCGAATTCAACGGCGGAATCATTTCCCGATTGACGATTCAGCACCCCACCTACCGCGACTTTAAACAAAGCCTCGAAGATTATCCGGAGATCGGCGGCTGTCGCATCGACTCGCACTTAATCGACAAGTTGTATTAAGGCGGGCTGCCGCGGATCACGACACGAAGCCGTCTAAACTACCGCCGAACGGCGCCGGGAGAACCGGTTCGCCAGGAATAAGCCTGGCGGAATTTAATCGTATCCATAGAGCCAGCGGGTGGTGCCCTTGTGAACGTTTTTAACCGAGTGCACGGCCCCTTCGGGAATCAATATTTCATCGCCGGGATCGAGCAAGCAGATTGCATCTGCCACGCGTATTTCCAGCCGGCCCTCGACCACGGTCACCAATTCATTGCAGCCGTGCACGAAATCATTCCACTCGCGCCCCGGCGGATCGAAAAACCAGTCGCAGGAAAAGCCTCGCTCGCGCCATTGCTGTTCGACAACCGACTTGTCCACCGGACTGGAAAATTTTCGCTTGGTTGATAGCACCCTTATGCCTTCGAAACGCTACTTGCTTGACACATCCGCTTTACTGACCCTTCGTGACGATGAGCAGGGTGCTCAACAGGTCGCAAATATTCTCGCCGGCTAATCGGGCGGCGGATGTATCGATAGCGGCCATTGCTTCGCGTTACGTTCACTCCGGCTGCCCTTGCCGAATCGAAAACACGATCCGCGCGATTCGAAGCAACAACCCGAAAAACAGACACGGTAGCCAAACCCACAGCAGTTCCGATTCCAATACGTCGAGCCCCCGTTGGGACAACAAGCTGGAAAGATTAAGCGGCGAAACCTCGATCATCCGAACCGGTGCAAAAAATCGCTCTGCCGACATCGGCCAGAACAGCGCGATTCCCAATCCGCCATTGGTAAACGCATCCAAAATGCCGTGAGACGCGGCCGAGGCGAAAAGGGTCATAAAAGCAGGTCGGAAGCGTGTCCTAAAATGCCCTAAAAGGGCAGTGCCAAGAAAAGCAATCCCGAACGCGAACAACAAGGAATGACTGAAACCGCGGTGACCGAATTCCGCCTCATAGGGAATCCCCAGCGGGAACGCGATGACGTCCAGATCGGGAACGATCGATGCGACGACACCGGCTACCATCAGCCGTGGCGCAACGAGTTCGCGTCCCAATCCCAATCCGATCGCCAGCGGGACGGCGGGATGAGTCAGTACGGTTGGCATCGATGGCTCGGCTCCCTGGTTGGAAATCAGAAAATTATCAGACTATTCGGGCTACTTGAGCCTCGATCCTTCGAATTCCGATGACGGCAGCGGTCAGCGTTGTAAGCCGTCAGAAATGGGATTGCCTATCCATTACGATTGATCCGCTTCCCCGTGCAAGAACGGCACGCTCAAAATTATACTCGTCGCAAGTTTATCATGGTAACGACTCCTGGATGGCATTAAAAAAGGAGGAAGGTGTTTGAAGAGGTCCAGCGCATACGACGGATCGCGGCTCGGGCGGAGCGGCGTTTTACGCTAGGAGGCTGTCCGAGAATAGCGATCGTAGCGAGGGCGAGACTGGTTGAGCCGGATTTTTCGATCATTTGAGGCGAATAGTTGCTCTATTTAACGAAAATGATCGGAAAATCCGGCCAATCAGGCTCGTCCGCAGTAGATCAGTCTATTCTCGGACAGCCTCCTAGGGGCGGATGGGTTATGAGCGAGATCGGAAAGTCCGACCGGCAGACTCAGCGGCCCAAACATCCGCCCGTACCGAATCGCATTGTGTTTTGAGTTGCTTGGGACGCGGACCGCGTCCTTTCCAGGCGGGAATCTGCGGCTTTGGATCCTCCCGATAAATGGTTTGATCACAAGGCAGACATCCGCGACCAACCGGCAGCCCAACCCGTCCAAACCGCGCCGAAAAGCCGGTTCTTTCCTGTAGCCTCCGTCGATACTTGCCCATAGCCAAAGTGGATGTCCCGCCCGATTGCATCTTCCAGCATTCCCAACGCCAAGGTAGTCTTGCTTTGATAACACCGAAATGGCTCGGGAATTGCCGCTCGCTCACAGCGCTCGAGATCGTTCGCCCAGTCGTTCGGCAAATACAACCGGGCATCGATCAAACTCGCGAACGCCCCTCGACATAACGCGGCAAACACCCCAATCTGACAATTATCGACTTTGGCCAACCGTCCGTTCCACCGACCGGCAACCCCCGCAGACGCTTGCCCTTTTTCGCAAAAGCGCTTTCGTCAAAGATCAAGACCGATTCCGGTCCGCCCAACAACGCATTGGTTTCCCGGGCAATCTGTTTGCCCCAAACCCGGCCCAGTCAACGACTCCTTCCGTCAACCGGTGCTGCGGAGCCTGATGGTCTACTCCATTCACTTCGCACATGCGCAGCAGGTTGGCTCGGTCCGATTGGAAAAGTCTGCCCGCAGATAGCCGTAAAACGATTCTGTGGTATCCCGTTTAGAGGACACGGAAAATGATGCGAAAGCCAATAAATGGGCGCAAAACGCCTCTGGCAGCCCTTAGAGGGCAGAAATGAGCGCGAGTCTAGGATTTTCACGAAATCATCGTTATTTACTTTTATTAAACAAAGGCCTATTATATACAAAGTGCACGAGCCAGGAAACATTTTAATCTGACAAAGTAGAATTAAACCTTCGATTCGTTGTTCAAAACCGCGAAAAAATCCACTAGCCGATTGCAAGCTCTCCTGAATAGACTTTTGGCGGCCTCGTAATTCGCTAAGCAGATCGCCGGTTTCGGTATAGCGAATCCCGATCGCGAGGTAAACGGCCATCGCCAGCAAAGGACCCCTTAGCGATGCCAGGGCATTGTCCGAATACTGGCTGTATCCGGTTATTAGGATGCCGACGATCAGGGCCAATATAAAAACTTTTCTGTAATCGTAATTGTTCAGACCCCTTACCAACTGGCAGCTTTGGAACAGCAAGTCCGGCGCGGTTGCTGTGGATGACGGCGGCTAAATAAACCCAGGGTGATTGGCGTCGTTTCCGGCAGGTTGAGAGGACGCTGATCAATCTAGCAAAGACCCGTGAGTCTTGTTCGGTGCGAGTGCCGTAGCAAATTCTGCGTAAGATTACCCAGTGCCCTAAGGCCCGTTCCGCTTCGTTGTTGGTTAAGGGTAAACAAGGATATTCCAATACCCGAAAGATCGCCTCCCAATCGTTGAGCATTTCGGTTGCTGCCCTTCTCGGGTTGGCTGATGGAACACGGTTTTTGCCTTGGTTCACACAGGTACCGATAAGCGACCAGTTGCGCTCGATAAGTTGCGGTCAACGGTGTGCCCGGAGGAGAACCGCGGGCTTCCTGAACGGCCGCGATCAACGTGCCTAACCATTCCAGTGTTTTGGTTCCAAACTGTCGCGCTTCTCGATCGAGGCTTTCTTCCAGCCCTTGCGCCTTGCGCAGCAGGGGCAGGCCCAACAACGTAAACGATTGGGGTATTTTCGATAGACTCCATAGCCGTCGCTTGCCTCAACCAACCGTTATAGATCTCGCCTAAAAGGTTGTCGATCAGTTCCCCGGAGCGCTAAGCAATCCAATCCGCTGTCACACGGTCCGTGCTGAAAACCTGCCTCACCAGAGCAGGGTGCTCAATTCCGTCCAAGAGGTTTCATCCGCATGCAGCAACGGGCTTTCCCGCACGGCTTGAATCAGTTCTGCTTCGAGCGGCAGGGTGGCTGCACCGCTTTGCCTTCCGAGTATTGTGGATCGTTCCAACCGCCAGTTGAAGCCCCAACCAGTCGTCCAGGAATTCCCGGATGCGCGCGCGGGAAAGCCGCAGGCACGGTAGGCCAGACAAACCATCAGCGCGGCCAGTCCCGGCCCGACCAGGCGCCACTGACTGCAGCAGATCGGCGGCAAACGGTCCTGCGGAACCGCACGGTGCGGCTCGCTTCGAGTGACAGGCAGCCGCACCGGCAGGGAATTTCATAGTAGGGTTGCCGGGTATTGGTCAGGCGCAGACCGGGCTGATTTTCATCGGCCCACTTAAGGTCAATCGTCTCGAAAGCCGTCCAAGCCTTTTTGCCATCCCCATTCAAGGCTTGACCACAGCCAGCGCAGAACTTCGGATAATGCTCTTCCCGCCCGGTGACCGCCAGGGTTGGTTGCCGTCCGAATCCTTCCGCACCGAGTTGTTTTCCCGGTTTGCGGGCTTCGTCGGTGGGTTCTTCCTCGGCTTCTAGGGAACTCCGATTGGAGTCCTTGGATGGCCCGGGTCGACTTGCATCGACGGACTGTGCATCTTCCGTCCCCTCGGATTCATGCGTCGAATCAACCGACGTCCGCTCTTTCTCCCACGGCGTTTCGCTACTCGGTGGCCGGGAACTGTTGCGCGAGTTCTGCTTCAAGCGTTCGCGGGCCTCTTTCAAGTTGCCTTTCCTAATCTGACTGAAAGACGCCGTAAAACCGCTTCCGGCAGGTTGAGAAGCTCTTCTTCGTCCAGTGGGCTCAAGTCGTGATCGCTCAGATCCATGGGCTCCATAATACGCTACTATTTCATTACGTTGTAGCTCTTTTTACAGATTTTATGTGAACTTCTTGCTGGGGGGTCTGAATATTTACTTTTCACGAGTAGTGCTGGAAATGCGGGCTAAATCCGGCTGCGCTGCCAACCGGCTTCGTAGAGTATCGTGGTGGATATTTCCTCGATGGAAAAATTGGTCACGTCCAGATGCGGAATACTTTCCCTGAGAAACAATTCTTCGACCGCCGCGGTTTCCTTATAGCATTGCTTCAGCGACGCGTACGTGCTGCCGGGCCGGCGTTCCTGACGAATCAGGTGCAGTTTATTCGGGTCGATCGTGAGTCCGCGGATTTTATTCCGATAAGGGCGAAGCGGTTTCGGCAGTTCAATGGAATCCAGATCCTCGTCGGTCATCGGATAATTCGAGGCAAAAACCCCATATTGAAGCGCCAGATAGAAACAAGTCGGGGTTTTTCCGGTACGGGAAACGCCGACCAGAATCAAATCCGCGCGCTCATAATCCATGAAATTGATCCCGTCGTCACTGCTCAGCGCAAAGTTCAGGGCTTCGATCCGCGACCCGTAGCGGCCCCCGTCGGTCATGCTGTGGGATTTCCCCAGCGCATGGATCGAAGCTTCGTGAAAGGCATTCTCGAGAGCCGGGATGAACAGGTCGAAAAGATCCAGAACGATCCCGCGGCTTTCCTTGATCCGCGAACGGAGTTTCGAATCGGTGATCGAACTGAAAACCACCGGCGCGATTCCAGATTTGTGGCAGGACTCGTTGATCGATTCAACCGCGGATTCCACCTTGATTGGTGAATTCATAAACGGAATTGTGCGAACTTCGAACTCGATACTGGAGAACTGAGTCAACACACTGTAACCGAGCGTCTCCACGGTAATGGCGGTGTGGTCCGAGATAAAAAATACATTGGCTTTGCGCACGGGAGTGTACTTTTCGCAACAGATTACGCTTACAATATCTGTTTTTTGAATGCGAATACAGAGGATTGAGGATGAAACAGTATATCGTCAACTTCGACACCCTGGGAATGGGAGATGTCGGTCGGGTCGGCGGTAAAAATGCCTCCCTCGGGGAAATGATCCGTCATCTGGCGCCGCTCGGGGTCGATGTACCGGAAGGTTTTGCGACCACCTCGGAAGCATTCAATGACTTCCTAGCCCACGACGGACTGGCCGGGCGCATCTACCGGGAACTCGAAGCCTTGAACGTCGACGACGTCAACACGCTGACCGAAACCGGGGCCAGAATTCGCGCAGGAGTCATCGATACCCCGTTCCCGCCCGACTTGGAACAAGCGATCACCGAGGCCTATCACCAGATGGCTCAAGACGCCGGCGGTGATTTCTCGGTGGCCGTGCGATCTTCCGCGACGGCCGAGGATCTGCCCGATGCGTCATTCGCGGGCCAGCAGGAAACCTTCCTGAATGTGAAAGGGCTGGAGGCGGTATTGCTTGCGGTCAAAAAGGTTTTTGCATCGCTCTTTAACGATCGCGCGATCTCCTACCGGGTCCACAAGCATTTCGAACACCACAAAGTCTCGCTGTCCGCGGGCATACAACGCATGGTGCGCAGCGACCTGGCCGCAAGCGGCGTGGTCTTCACCCTGGATACCGAATCCGGCTTCCGCGATGCGGTGTTCATTACCTCGAGCTACGGACTCGGGGAATTGGTCGTGCAGGGCGCCGTGAATCCGGACGAGATCTATGTGTACAAACCGGCTCTCGAACAGTTACGCCCCGCGATTCTCCGGAAAAACCTCGGGTCCAAGAAAATCCGGATGGTATACGACGAGCAAAACGCGGTCATCACGATTCCGGTTGAACCTGACCGGCAGAATGTCTTTTCGATCCGCGACGACGAAGCGGAAACGCTGGCTCGCCTCGCCCTTACGATCGAAAAACATTACGGCCAGGCGATGGATATCGAATGGGCGAAGGACGGTAAAACCGGGAAAATCTACATTGTCCAGGCGCGTCCGGAAACCGTGCAGAGCCGGGCCACCGAAATCGAACGCTATAAACTCCGCAAGAAATCGCGGGTCATTCTGGAAGGGCGCAGTATCGGACATAAAATCGGAGTCGGTAGAGCCTGTATCGTGCAATCGCCGAAAGAAATGGATCGGGTTCGGACCGGCGATATTCTGGTCAGCGACATCACCGACCCGGACTGGGAGCCGATCATGAAGCGCGCTTCGGCGATCGTAACCAACCGGGGCGGCCGAACCTGTCACGCCGCGATCGTCGCTCGGGAACTCGGCATCGCGGCGGTGGTCGGCTGCGGCGACGCGACCGAGAAGATCATGGAAGGCTCGGCGATCACCGTATCCTGCGCCGAAGGCGATACCGGATATGTCTACGAAGGCACGCTCGACTACACCATCGATCGAATCAACTTCGATACCATGCCCAAGGTTCCGCTCAAGATCATGATGAACATCGCGAATCCCGATCGCGCCTTCAGTTTCGCGTCCTTGCCCAATGAAGGAATCGGGCTCGCCAGGATCGAATTCATCATCACGCGGATGATCGGGGTTCATCCCAGGGCTTTGCTCGAATTCGATCGGCTTTCCGATGATCTGAAAGAGGAGATCCGGCACCGGATCGCGGGTTATCCAGACCCGGTTTCCTTCTATACCGCCAAATTGGCCGAAGGGATCTCCACGCTTGCCGCGGCCTTCGCGCCGAAACCGGTGATCGTACGATTTTCGGACTTCAAGTCGAATGAATACGCCAATCTGCTCGGAGGGGAGCGCTACGAGCCGAAGGAAGAAAATCCGATGCTTGGCTTTCGCGGCGCCGCGCGATACATTTCAAAGCCCTTTCGCGAGTGCTTTCGGCTCGAATGCGAGGCGATCAAGCATGTGCGCAACGCGATGGGTCTGGAAAATGTCTGGGTCATGGTGCCGTTTGTCCGGACTGTCGACGAGGCCCGCCAGGTCATCCGGGTGCTCAACGATAACGGACTGAGCCGCGGAAAGGACAACCTGAAAATCATCATGATGTGCGAAATTCCGTCGAATGCCTTGCTGGCCGATAAATTTCTTGATTATTTCGACGGTTTCTCGATCGGCTCGAACGACCTGACCCAATTAACGCTCGGAATCGACCGCGATTCCGAACTCGTAGCGCCGCGCTTCGACGAGCGCAACGAAGCCGTGAAAGCCTTGCTGCAGATGGCGATCTATGCGTGCCACAAGCGCGGAAAATACATCGGGATCTGCGGCCAGGGCCCTTCGGACCACCCCGATCTCGCCAAGTGGCTCATGGACCAGGGAATCACCAGCGTTTCGCTGAATCCGGACACCGTGGTCGAAACCTGGATGTACATGGCCGGCCAGCGTTTACCCTGAATTCTGCTCGGATTCCACACCACGACCCCCGGCGCGGCAGCAGCGGATTATGCCCGCTTCGCGATCCACCGTGAGGATTGTTGTCGAAGTGCGATCGGCCGCCCGGCGTCAGCGCAATAACCGGCCAAACCGAAACGCGTTTCGAGGCAACACGGTAGGGTGCGCCGCGCGCACCATATGGCGCTGCATCGTGCACTGATGACCCTGGACGGCAAACTGAAAGAGGTTGCTAAATTGTTAGAGATCAATATATTGGAGTGAAGCATGAAAGTCTATACCTATTCAGAAGCGCGCCAGACGCTATCGGAACTCCTGAACCAGGCCCAGCAAGAGGAAGTTTTAATCCGACGCAGAGACGGGGCTACGTTTTCAGTAATCCCGAAACGCAAAAAGCAATCACTTGGATGTCGAGGGCATTAAGACCGCTGTCTCAACAAGACACATTGCGGACGCCATCAAAGAATCCAGAGAGAGCTAAGGATTCGTTCAAATTGCTTTATCCGTCAATGCGGGAAACTACACCGGTGTAATTCTCATCGCACATCGAATTTCGGCACCGGGGTGTCTGTCGGAGGATGCCGTAAATACATCCAGGCAGGCTTTGTGACAGCGTCCTTGCGGTTAAACCCTCTGCCAAACACTCCGCCTCCATGCACCAACCTCGAGATTCGAAGTACAAAGATTATAATCATGTCAAAGAATCGATTCGACAACCGGGTAACCAATGAACTCTATTGGAACAGGGTGTGGTCGGCCCGGGGTCAGCGCTTAGACCAATTGAGAGAATCGGATTTCTATTACGGAAGAAATGGTTTAATCAGCAGACTGATCAGAGCCAGGGTGGGCAACATAGCGGGCAGGAGCGTTCTGGAATTCGGCGGCGGCGGAGCCAATTACCGGCTTCTGGCGATGGCAAAATGGCTCGGAGCGGAAACGACCGCACTCGATTTCTCCGAGGAAGGACTGAGTGTGCTAAGGCGCCTGTTCGCGATGAATGGCTGCGAGGGAAGCTCTATCCATGCCGATATCTGTACTTGGACAGCCCGGCAACCCTGCGATATGGTGGTGCATTGGGGCGTCCTGGAGCACTTTCTGGACCCTTTGCCGATACTCGAGAAATCGGCCCATGCCTTGAAACCGGGGGGCGATCTTCTGTTTTCGGTTCCGAATATGGAGGCGATGGCGGCCGTGCTGTGGAAGAAATGGAGTCCCGAGAATTGGTCGAAGCATGTATTTCACTCGACCGATTTGATCGAGTCCACGTTGCGCCGAGTCGGTTTCGGAGAGATCCGGAGTTTCTATTTCGGGGTGCCATTTTTCAAGACGATCGAATGGGAAAGACGCTCGTTTGCGCAAGTGCCGGTTGACCTGCTCCAAAAAATCGGGTCGGCATCGGCACGCGTGTTTCCGATGTATCACCGGCTCGGGCACCGACTGATATCGATGGAACGTGGCTTCTGCGCAAGAAAGCCATTGTGAAGAAAGTCCTTAGAACCTGTTCAAGATCTCGATCAAGGGATGCAGTGCAAGGCAAAATCGAACGAAAAAGCGGAGCATACACGACGTATGTGAGCATTTTGAGTTCGATTTTAACGCGCAACAGAATGGCCACGAAAGAATTATGGCGGGGAATGTGAAGATTGGGCCAAAGCTTAACCCATCTTTGTGGC
>JBOICY010000192.1:0-16639 GCA_050740335.1 Methylococcales bacterium
CGGCGATCCAACCACACCAGGACACGGCTGAGATCGATGAGCGCCACGACCTCCGTAGACCGATCGTTTGCTGCGCTTGCCACTCGCAGCATCTCTTCGAGGCTCGCCAGCGCACCCCGCATGTCACTCATCGACCGCTGCACCGTTGCTGACTGGCGGAGCAGCTCAGAACGCACTTTCGTTTGTTGCTCGGCTGGAAGGTGCTGGAGCAGCCCGAGCGCTCGTTCGAGGTAGGCGAGCGCTTCGGGATTGGCGAAACGGCGCGCGGAATGCTCGGCCGCCTGCGCCAGATAACGCACTGCCCGCACCCAATCCTGCCCCCGTTCGAAATGCAAGGCCAACTCGGCGACCACGGTCGGTGGCGGCGTGTCGTGCAGGCCTTCCAGGCATTCGCCGATACGGCGATGCAGCCGGAGGAGCCCGCTACCTCCCAGCCGCTGGTAGAGCACCTCGACGTAGAGCGCATGGCGGAAGGCATAGCGGCCAAGAACCGTGCCGTCGGAACCTTCCTCTAGGCCTGCCGCCAACAAGACCCGGCCGCGGCGGACTAGACCATCACAACGATAGCCGCGCCGCGCCACAGTAGCGATATAACGCGGCGCCTTGACGTCGTCCGCGAGCGCCTTGCGCAGCTCATTCACGCAGCTCTTCAGGACCGACTCACTGACGAAACGCCGCTGCCACACCTCATCGAGCAGCTGATCCTTGGTGACCAGCTCCCCCGCGTGCCGGACCAGATAAGAGAGCAGATCAAAGACCTTGGGCGGCAGCGCCACTTCCTCGGCATCCCGCCACAGGCTAACCCGGGACGGATCCAGTCGAAATGGTGCAAATCGAAACTGTGTGCTTTGGGTCATCTCACCCTCCCCTCTGTTTTGAAGGTTCAAGTTGTTCGGCGTCGCTCAACGCCGCGATCGACTTCAGACGGTTAAGAGCCTTTCGCTTTGCCCGACCAAAAGCCAAGCGAAAACCGACCGTTCGCCGACGACTTCCCGCTCGCGTCTGGATAATCTGTTCTTGCGTCGAATCCAGTTTATTCGGCGTCGAATCGACATTGCTTCGATTGTAGCGGCAAACCAGCCCTGGTTAAAGCGGTCCGTTCTGGTTACGGCACTCGGGAAGCGGTAGTCGATTGGTTAACTTTATCTTAAACCTTAATTGTTTTGGGAGATATTGATGAAAATCGTAAACACACATGTTCGCTCGTTCCGGGGCGCATTGATCGCTTCGGATACCAACTTTCATTTTGAAGATATAGGAGTACGTATCATGAATCTGAGAAACCATTTGATGGCCGTCGCCGCTGTTTCCCTTTTGGCCTTGGGCAGCAATCCACATGCGGCCACGATATCGAATCATCAGGGAGCTATCTGTCAGCATTATTATGCGTTCGAAGCAACGAAGATAGATTACTCGGTAAGCGGGGTCGAGAGTCTAACGTCTTCGCCGACTACCGTGATCTGTCCTTTGGTTAGGGCCACGACGAATACCGCCGGCGCCACGGCGTATGTAGGGATCAAGCTTGGTTCGTCGACAGGCAGTGCTAGCTGCTCATTTCACAGCCATGATTACGACGGCCAACCCCTAGGGATGGTAAGCGGCCAAACCGTAACGGGCTTAGGATACCACGATATCGTGATGACGCTTGGTGCCGGCAAGAGCTCTTACTGGGGCAATTACACCGTGCAATGCAGCATCCCGGGGCAGCTCGGTGGGAAGTTGATTGGCATCGAACTCGTTGAGTATTGATATCGGGGTCTGCTGTAACTTGGCTTATTCAGAAAACAGGAAATAATCCCATGAAGCTATTCAATGCTGCGCTATTGGGCATCGCCACGGCGCTTGTGAGCGGCATCTATTTGATGTACGTGGCTGACCCCGGATCAATCCGGAATACAACGATGGCGGCTCGATTACCGACGAGCACGGAGGCCGCTGACGCATTAGAGCCTCAAGCGAATAGAAAAGCGGACGGTGTTCCAGTGGTAGTTAGCGGCGATGGATTAGCGAATGGAATGAAGCGGGACATCGCTGCCCTGAGAGACGAAGTAGCCCAACTCAGGGCAGCGGTCTTCGCGTTGCAACAAGCGGGAGTTAGGGCGCTAAAGCAGTCTTCAGCTGGCGTGGGAGTCGAAGCAGACCCCGCCAAGAATTACCGCAGAGATCCAGACACGCGAGCGGAAGCGGACCAGCTTCGTCAACAACAGATGGCGGAATCCGAGGCCGCCTTCCAGAGAGAACCTACTGACAATGAGTGGGCACTACAGACTACAGCCAACCTCCAGGAGGCGATTGCTAAGAATGAAGCGATACAGAGCGCGGTGCGCGATACAGTCTGTCATTCCCGGACGTGCCGGGTTGAAGTCATCGATGATACTGGCGGTAAGCTGGCTAGCTCAATGATCGAATTTATGCAGCAGGTCGCCGACAGCTTACCTAGCGTCACCATCAACCAGACCGAGGATGGCAACGGTTTGACAACGACGATTCTTTATCTGTCTCAGGACTCCGATGAACCTCCGCAAGATGACCCTTGAGACGGGTCCTCGACTGTATGAGCACCGCCCATGGGGTCAGGTCGATCTTTGCAGCGCTCGTCGCGCAAACACGTACCGGAAAATCCTGTTTTCTGAACTAGTATAGCGTTTCAATATTTTGTATCTACTGATCCAATGGGTTAACAGTCCGTGATATCCTGATTTGGCCAAATTCTGAAATGAGTACATTTTATTGAAACGATATACTAGACCCTACTCGCACGTTCTACTTTAGAAGAGGCCTGATAATCCTCTAGCCCGCGTAGGTCAGAATAGCGAAGCGTATTCCACCGAATGTTGAACCTTGCCATGCGACGCAATAATTTCACGCTACTGCGCCCTGCGACCCGTATCCTGATCACCGACGGAAATCCCGCTTCTCGGCAACAACCACGCCTAACCGATTTTGACCAGGATTTCACCACGGCCTGAACTCGACATATCGCCGCCGTAGCGACGAACCCGATTGAACACGGCGATCGGATCGGAGAACTTGCTGTCCGAATTCCGCATCGAGGCGAAAAACAACGACAGAAAGGTCAGCGTATGGGAGCCGCAATCGTTGAAGGTCGGCGGAACATTCGGTTGTTTCCAGAGCAATAGTGTACCGCGTTTCATCGCGTAACCCAGATAACGGCCTGTATCGCCCATCACCGCGATGGTGCCAGCGGTCATCCTCGAGCCGCAGTAATCACCCGCATTGCCTTCCACGAGTACGATCCCGCGACGCATATGATCACCGGCCCGTTGCCCCACGTTCCCCTTGACCAGCACGGTCCCGCCCTGCATGCCCAGCTTGTTGCCGGGAAGTGCTGCGCCGAGAAAATCACCGGCATTGCCCTTGATCTCGAGAACCCCTTCTTTCATTTCACAGGCCGCGAAGATCCCTGCGCTTCCGATCACGGTGATTTTTCCGCCCTTCATCCCCATTCCCAGGTAGGCGCCCGCATCACTCTCCACGATAATCGTGCCGGATTGCTGTTCCCGGCCGATATAATCGAGCTTATTACAGCTGTTCCGGATAATAAATTCGTCACCGGGGTCGCCATAAACGTCAAAAAGTTCGTCCGCCTCAACCATCCGCTTTCCGACACGCAAAGTCAGCGTCCGGATGTCCTCGACTCGCATTCCCGCGAGCTTGTTGGCAACCAAAGGCGACATATCGACCCGCTGATCCGGTCTTTCTCTCAAGGTAAAAGTCAGAATGCTCATGACATGATCTCTCTGCAGGCCGCCATCGGGAAGGCTTCGGCAAAGGTTTCGTCGATCGTTAGGCCATTGATAATCATGCGCCGCCTCCGAGCCAACACGGGTGAACAGTCAGGCTGCCTCGGCCATCCTCGCTGATTTCGTCGTCATGAATCTTGAAATTCCCGAGCTTCATGGTCAGATAGCGGTCGAAATAGTCGGTCAATGACTTTTCGATGCTCCGATCGAATTCGGGGCGAATCACATGGGTGGTTCCCCAGGTGACCTGTACGATTTCTCCATTCCGCACCACGAGTTCGCCGTCCTTGAAGACATAATCCGGCTTTTCGAACATCTTCTGTTTATCGTCCTGCTGCGTGTACACGGTGATATCGGCGGCGGCCCCGGCACCCAGATGCCCGCGGTCCGCGAGCCCCAAAATCCGCGCGGCTCCGGCACGGGTCATCACGGCAATTTCATACAGCGAATATTCGCGGTCGATCGAAGCCAGCGTGGTCATCCGAGCGGCATCGGGATTGATCGTCGCGAGCATGTCCCGGCGAAAGCTCTTGTCCATCAAGAGCCGGATCAAATGCGGATAGGACGTGAAGGGCGCGCCATTCGGATGGTCGGTGGTCAGAAAGATCCGCCACGGATCATCGACCAGCAGAAAAATCTCGAGTCCGATCGCCCACTGCAATGCGTTGACGAAATTCTTGTTCTTGTATCTAAAGGGCACCACACCGCAGCCGGCATCGCACTCGATGTCCATGCAGACCCATTTATTCGGGTTCGCATGGTGGTGATTCGCGAACTGACGCATATTGTCTCCTGACGCGGTCACCGTCTGCCTGAACATGATCTGACCGACATCGATCGAAATATTCCGGTTCGCATTGACCGCCTCGGCGATTTCCGCCGCTCCCGATGAAAACTTGAAGTCGCCTTCGGTTCCGTAGCTGTGAAACTGGATATGGGTTAAATGAAGCGGCAGGCCCTCCATAGCGCGGATCGTGTTCAAGGTTGTGTCCTTGTTACCGGGAACTCCGAGATTACAACCATGCACATGAAGCGGATGGTTGACTCCGAGCGTCTTGACGGCGGTCGCGAGGCAAACGAGGATTTCGCGCGGAGTCACTCCGTAATGCGGGCACTTTTCGTCGAGATTCAGCGCGCGCTGGTTGAATTTGAAGGCATTGATTCCGCCCGGATTCACCACTTTCACGCCGATCGCCTGCGCGGAGTGAATGGTCCAGGCCACATAGTCGTTGATCTCCTGCTGATCCTTCTTCGCGGCCATCATCCGCAGCAGAAAGTCATCGCTGCCCAGCATCGCGTAACCGCCCTTGTCCAGAATCGGGATGTCGCCCATTTCCATATGCGCCTGACGCGCATTGATCGGCAGCACGGCAGGTTCGAAGCCGGCCGTGTAGCCCATTTCCGCGTAGCGATACCCGGTCGTCAGGGTGCTCGGCACCGCGTTGCCGCATCCGGAGCGCAACAGTTTGCTACGGTAGGCCGGATCGGCTCGATGGTCCTCTGGAAGCAGTATCCGGGCGATATTCACCTTGCCACCGCCGATATGGGTATGCATGTCGATTGCGCCGGCCATGACTACCTTGCCGCTGAGACCATATTCCTGGTCAATTTTCGAATTCGTCGGCGGTTTTACAAACCGGCCATCCCGAATGTAAAGGTCGCGGACTTCGCCGTCGATTTCGTGTTTCGGATCGTAAACGGTCCCGCCTGTCAATTTAATCAACATGAATCACAGTCCCCCTACAAAGCCTGCTCGACCGCGCCGAGCACTTCGGAACAGGAAGGAAGTGCCGATTCGCGCAGCTTCCTGAGCCGCACCGCGACCACATTATCGGTCCGGAAGGCATAGCCGCAGTGATCGATGCCCGGAGTACCGACCGGAATGAAAACATCGGGCTCCCGATCAAATTGCATCCCCGAGCGGCCCACTACGATCGTCCGAAGACCGGTCTTCGGCGGGGTCCTTTCGACATTGAAAGTCGAGACCCAGAGCAAGATATCGCCGGAACCATCCGCGAGCCGGCTCTCGATCGAATTCAGATAGGGATCGTATGCGGGAAAACCAGCCGAAAAATCGACTCGCGACGGATAACCGGTCTGCCATCCGCAGACCTGAAACGAAGTCTGGTCTCCTTCCCTGCCTCCGAGCGGCAATCCCGAGCAGCGGGTCGACCGGTTGAGTTCCTTGATCATTTCACAAAGCGTCTGGACAGTCAGATCCGCTTGCGGAAAATCCAGTGCGCCAACCGCCCAGGTGACCACACCGTAGCTGGCCTTTTTCAATTGATTGGCGAGCCGTTGCAGTTCGGTGATCGATATCCCGCCCACTTCCGTGATATTCAGAGGCACACCCTTCACCAAGGCCCTGAGTACCGCGACCACCTGCGGCAAATCGGCATCGGGACAAGCCAGCACCTTCGGGGCTATACCTGAAGGTGACTTCGAGGCAAGCCCCGAGGGATTTTTGCCCAGATAAATTACCTGACGTTTGCTGGTATCATCGAGGAACATGCTGTCCGCGGTCCAGATGTAACGTTCGAAAAAGCGGGGAAACAGAGACTCGAGGTCGCAGCCGACAACCAGCAGCAGATCGGCTCGATTTTTCACTTCCGCGAGCGTGGTGTTGACCCAGCCGGAATCGTGGACAACCAGAAAATTGCGCAGCGCGGCGCCAAAATTCATATTGTCGATGATTGCCCCGGTCCTGTCGGCGAGCGACAGCACCGCGCGCATGCCGTTGACATCGGTCGCGAGTCCGCCGAACAGAGGGAGGCTCGCCGAACGCAGTAGCTCCGCGGCTTTATCGACCGCGTCTTTCAACTTAACCTTTTTTCCGCCGACCCTTGGTTCGAGATCGCCGAGCGGCTGCTCGAACGCGGGCGTATTGACCGCGCATCCGTTTTCGATCACCCGGATCGTGGTGCCTTCCACCCTGATCGACAAATCATCGGTGCCAACACCACAAAACGGACTGGGAACCTCTTTAAAGATCCCGTCTTCGCTTGTTTTAGTCATCAGGATGTTCCTTATTATTGAAAATTTAAAACAGGCTGGCCGGACTTGACTCATAGAATCTGGAAACCAGGCCGCTCTGAAACGAGTCGATCCGGTTCCAGCCTTGGTTTAGAATCTGAAAAATCTGGCTATTATATCGCTCAATCGGTTCGTAGAGCAATTTACCCGGCGAACCTGAAATCAGGCTCGGTAAGGCTTTTAAATCAGGTTTCTCAGGCTGTTGCAACGAATTGGATAATGGAACGGACCGTTTTTACCCGATCGACCGTTTCCGACCAGCCGCGATAGAGAAAGTACTTCGATGAGCCGGAAATTGACCCTTTCAGGTTTTGGACTACGCTTAACAAATCGAATAACAGCGTGATGCGCGAGAATCGACTCGGTCCGGGGGTTGTTAGAGAAATTTTCACGGATTCAGGCAAATAAACAATCAGGTTATAGGGTGCCACATGTTTACAAAATTGCTCGAAAAATTATCCATTCCAAGGCAGATGTATCTGCTGGCTTGCGTCGGGGTCACAGCGCTTTGCGGCGTGATTGCCAGTTTTAGGTTCATCAACCTGTCCGACCCGGTGACCTGGGCAATTTCAGGCCTCGCGATCGCCAGTATGCCGTTTTTCGCGCTGATTATGGGAAAGCATGTCGCAAGACGCACCGAAAAGATCATCGAAGCCCTGCACGCAATCGCAGAAGGGGATTTAAGCCATAAATGCGCGATTCCCGGTAAAGACGAATTCGCCTGGATGTCCTGGGAATACAGCTGCGCAAGAAAGTCTTTCTCAAAGATCGTCAGCGAAATCCTGGAACATTCCCAAAACCTTTCGAGCGCCGCGGAAGAATTGGCGACCGTAACGGAAAACAGCAAGCGCGCGGTGCGTAATCAGAACGCCCAGACCGAACAGGTCGCGGCCGCGATGACCGAAATGTCCGTCACCATCCAGGAAATAGCCCGCAGCGCGTCGAACGCCGCGGAATCCGCGAATAACGCCGATTCCGAAGCTGTAAACGGCAACCGGATCATGAAAGAATCTCTCGGTACCATCAACAGTCTCGCGCAGCAAGTGGAACGAACCTTTGTGTTTATCACCAAGCTCAAGCAAGAAAGCGACGGCATCGGCGCGATACTCAATGTGATCCGCGGCATTGCCGAACAAACCAACCTGCTGGCCTTGAATGCCGCGATCGAGGCGGCGCGCGCGGGCGAGCAGGGCCGCGGATTCGCGGTGGTCGCCGACGAGGTTAGAACCCTGGCCAGCCGTACCCAGGAATCGACCCAGGAGATTCAGGACATGATCCAGCGGTTGCAGGTCGGCGCAAACGAAGCGGTCTCGGTCATGGAAGAAGGCCGGAAACGAGCCGAAACCAGCGTCGCGCAGTCCGCCAAAGCCGGGGAATCCATCGATTCGATCAACAAAGTGGTCGGTAATATCAAAGATATGAACATGCACATCGCGACCGCCGCGGAGGAACAGAGCGCGACCGCCGGGGAAATCAATCAAAGCGTGGTGAATATTTCCAACAGCTCCTCGGAAACAGCCGCCAGCGCCGAACAAACCGCCCAGGCCACCGAAGAACTGGCCAGGCTCGCGACCCGGTTGCAGGACATGGTCAGCAACTTCAAACTCGCGGCATCTTAACGGCTCCCGGCTCTGGCAGGATTCTCCTCGCGGGGGTGAATCCACGCAAGCCGAATCCGTCAACGCCCTGCAAAATGAATTGTTAGAAGGCTGAAGCCCCTATCGGGATTCAGCCTTTTCCATTTCTCCGCCCGATCCCTGGATCGATTCACAATCTTGCTTTACCGGGACTATCCTCGTGGCCCCGCAGCCGTGGCAAATTGGATAGGATTGGCCGATCCAAGTTGTTATACTTCTTCAATTGCACGCGACAACTCCATACAAAGGCTCTGAACCCTATTCGCGCTATCAAGCCTGATGGCTGAACATATTCTGTTTCTTACCGGTAAGCTGGCCCGCAAGCAATTGGGACAGATCCTGGAAGGTATACAGTCCGACCAGTTCACTTACACGGTTCACGCGCTGGGTATAAGTGTTGCGGCATTGATGACTGTCGACATGATCCTGCGCCGTTTGGACGGCACTTTCAATGCCGACCGCATCATTCTGCCGGGCCGCTGTCTCGGCGATATCGAAAAACTGTCCCGCCACTTCGGCCTGCCCTTCGAGCGCGGTCCCAAGGAACTCAAGGATCTGCCGGCCTACTTCGGCAAATCCGGTCCGCCGCTTGAATTGAATCGATACGCAATACGAATCTTCGCGGAAATCACCGACGCGCCGAGGCTCACCCTCGATGAAATTATCCTGGAGGCGCGCGGTTACGCAGCCGATGGGGCGGATATCATCGACCTGGGCTGCCTGCCGAATACCGAGTTTCCGCATCTCGAGGAAAGCGTTCAAGTGCTGAAGCAGGAAGGGTTCGTCGTGAGCATCGACTCCCTGGAAAACGACGATCTTCTGCGAGGCGGCCGGGCCGGGGCCGATTATATGCTGAGCCTCACGGAAGATACCCTGTGGATTGCCGACGAAGTCGAAACCACTCCCATTTTGATTCCCGCAAAGCATGGCGATCTGGATTCTCTGGGTCGGGCCGCGGAAGGCCTTGGCAAAAGGAACCGCGATTTTTTGCTGGACCCGATTCTGGACCCGATCCATTTCGGATTCGTAGATTCTGTTGCACGCTACCGCGAGGTTCGAAAACGCCACCCCGATGCGGAAATCTTGATGGGGATTGGCAACCTCACAGAATTGACTCATGCGGATACGGCTGGTATGAATGCGCTGATGATAGGAATGTGCTCCGAATTGAATATCAATCACGTGCTCGCGACCCAGGTCAGCGAACATGCGTGCAAGGCGATTCGTGAAACAGACCGCGCACGCCGAATCCTGTTCGCGGCAAAAACTACCGATAGTCTGCCGAAACATATCGACGACAGCTTGATGGCTTTGCATGAGTGCGCGCCTTTTCCGTATACCAAACAGGAAATCGACGAACTGGCCCGCGAACTCCGCGATCCGAGCTTCCGCATCCAGACCAGTCGCGAGGGGATTCATATTTATAACCGCGACGGCCTGTACTCCGCGACCGACCCCTTCGATCTCTATCCCAGTCTGCATGTAGCACAGGACGGAGGCCATGCTTTTTACCTCGGCGTGCAACTCGGAAGGGCTCAGATTGCCTGGCAACTCGGTAAACGCTTCACGCAGGATGAGCCGCTGGGCTGGGGCTGCGCGGTCGAAGCGGCGGAGGAAAAACTGGATAGCTACCAGGAAGCTGGCTCAACACTCAACAAGAAAACCAACAAATGATCCGAGAAATCATCGTCACATCCTGGAATAAGGCCGGTCGAACCCATATCGCGCCGATGGGAATCCATGACCACGGCCAGCAAATTCTGGTGATGCCCTTCAAGCCTTCGACAACGCTCGATAATATCCTCGAAACCGGTTACGCGGTTATGAACTACACGGATGACGTTCGGATCTTTGCGGGTTGTCTGACCGGCCACAGAAACTGGCCGCTTTGCAATACGGAATGGATCGAAGGGAAACGGCTCTCGGAAGCGCTGGCTCATACCGAATTAAAGCTGGTCGACATCGACGACGACGCGCAACGCCCGCGGCTCGTTTGCGAAGCCCTCCATGAAGCCAGCCACCATCCGTTCAGAGGCTTTAACCGGGCTCAATTTTCGGTTCTGGAAGCCGCGATTCTGGTAAGCCGGCTGCATTTGCTGCCGCCGGAAAAGGTTGCCACCGAAATCGGATATCTGCGGATCGGGCTCGATAAAACCGCGGGCGAGCGAGAACTGGAAGCCTGGGATTGGCTGATGCAGCGCATCGATGAATTCAGAACGACCAATCCGGAACGGGCCGGTGCATCATGACCGGTATGCTCGCAAGTGTTTCCAATCTTGACGAGGCGATCACGGTTCAGGCCGCGGGAGCCGACATCATCGATCTGAAAGCGCCGGCCGCGGGCGCGCTGGGCGCCCTGAAAACGGATGCAGTCGAGGAAATTGTCAAGCGACTGAATGCCGATACGGTGACCAGCGCAACCGTGGGCGACCTGCCGATGCAACCTGATATCGTCCAGCATGCGGTCGATAAAATGTGGGCGACCGGCGTTGATTATGTGAAGATCGGGCTCTTTCCCGGCGGAGACTGGCACACATCGATCGCCGCTCTGAAAGCCCGAACTGCAATCGGAGCGCGTCTGATCGCGGTGTTTTTCGCCGATTGCGACCCGGACACGAAGTGGTTCCCGGAACTCTCGTCCGCAGGATTTTCAGGGGTTATGCTCGATACGCGGGACAAACGTGGCGGTTCCCTGAGACAAATTCTGAACCGCGACAGACTCGTGCACTTTGTGACCACGGCCCGCCAATACCATTTCTTGTGCGGCCTCGCGGGGTCCCTGCGCAGCAAGGATATCGAGCCCCTGCTAAAGTTATCCCCGGATTATCTGGGCTTTCGCGGCGCCTTGTGTTTCCGCAGGAACCGCGTCGACAGCCTGGACCCCGAGGCTCTTCGCTCGATTCGGGAAAAATTTGTTGAACTCCAGAGCGAGCCGCATTGCTTATTTTAAACAGCGACGGGAGCCCCGTATCGTCCGCCACCAGTCGCTTTGGATCGGGAAAAGGTAAAAAGCAACTTGAGAATCCGAAGCGGATTTCTTATGCTACCTGGAAAAAAATTGCTAAACTCCCCTTACCTGGAGGAAATGAATGGCTCAAAGCATGATTCTGGTCCCCGTCCGAACCAGCCGGCAAGGAGCGTCCCTGAACGCGGGCAAGCTCAAGAGTGAATACAAGGACGAAACATCGACCGTGGAACTGCATGTCGATGACATGGCCCGTTTGGGTCTGACCAAGGGTGACACGATTCGCATGCGCTCACCGGGCGGCTCCGAAGCGATCGTAAACTGCAAGGAACGAAAAAGCCCGGACGCCGAACCCGGCATGGTCTTCATGGCTTACGGTCCGGTCTCCAGCCAATTCATGGAGGATGGCGACACCGCGGGAAGCGGCATGCCGATCTCCAAGCATCTCGCGATCGAAATAGAAGGGCCTTTGGCTCCGGACGGCTCGATCGTTGTCGCGGGCCAGATACCCGGCGCGGCGGGACCGGCCGCGGGGGTCATCGGCAGCCCGCTCAGCGCGCAACAGGCCGGCCTGCTCGGCTCTCTCGCGGGCTCGTCATTAAATTCGATTCAGGCGGCCTGGCTCAGCGGTTACTTTGCCGCGTTGAGCGGGGCGCAAGGTGTGGCCCCCGCGTTCGATGCGGGCGCGGCTCAAATTCAACCTGCGGCGCCGGCATCGACACTGCCTCTGATGACCATTCTGTACGGCTCCCAGACCGGAAACGGCGAAGGCCTCGCGCACCAGTTGCAGAAACAGGCCGCTTCCGGAGGCTTCAACGCGCGCGTCCAGGATATGGCCGACTATAAGCCGGAGAGTATCACGAGCGAAAAATTACTGTTCGTGATCGTGAGTACCCACGGCGAAGGCGATCCCCCGGTAGCCGCCGAAGAAATGCACGCCTATCTTAAGAGCGATGACGCACCCCGGCTCGAAAACCTGAAATACGCGGTTTTTGCACTCGGTGACACCGGCTATGAACAGTTCTGCCAGACCGGTAAGGACTTCGATAAATTCCTGGAAAAACTGGGCGCGCAGCGGCTGATGGAGCGGATCGACTCCGACGTTGACTTTGAAGAACCCGGCGCGGAATGGATCACCAAGGTTCTGGAGCAGTACCAATCGATAGCCGGCGAATCCGGAGGCGAAACAAGGACCAGCGCCCAGGTACTCGAATTCCCTTCGAAGGAAAAATCCAAGTACTCGAAAACCAATCCCTATCCCGCGGATGTTTTGGTCAGCGTCGACATCAGCGGTGAAGGCTCGGCCAAACAGAACCAACATCTGGAAATCGACCTTGCTGATTCCGGACTGGCCTACGAACCCGGCGACGCGCTCGGAGTCTACCCGAAAAACAACCCGGCCTATGTCGACGACTTGCTGGCCGCGTTGCAATACCAGGGCTCCGAATCGGTCACAGTCGGCAAGGAAAGCCTGGACTTGCGCGACGCCTTGATCAGCAGACTCGATGTGACCGGCCTGAGCCGGGTACTGGTGGAAAAATATGCCGAACTGGTCCGCAGCGACGACCTGAAAACACTGCTCGATGACGAGCATAAGGAAGACTTCAAGGAATATTGCTGGGGGCGGCAGATCATCGACCTGGTCGAGGATGCGCCGGCTGCGGGAATCGCGCCGCAGGACTTCGTGAACGTGCTGCGCAAAATGCCGGGCCGGCTTTATTCGATCGCCTCGAGCCTGAGCAAGCATAAAAACCAGGCTCACCTGCTGGTCGGAGCGGTCCACTATCATGCGCAGGGTCGGGACCGCGAAGGAGTCTGTTCGACCTTCCTCGCGGGACGCGTCGAGGACAACGAAAAACTGCTGGTTTATGTCCAGCCTAATAAGGTTTTCCGTCTACCGGACGACCAAGATATTCCGGTGATCATGATTGGTCCCGGTACCGGCGTCGCGCCGTTCCGCGCCTTCCTGCAAGAGCGAGAAGCCAAAGGCTCCAAGGGTAAAAACTGGTTGTTCTTCGGCGATCAACACAAAGCAACCGACTTTGTTTATGAGGACGAGTGGGCGGCCATGCTGGAGTCCGGCGTTCTGACCCACCTGCACGCGGCTTTTTCGAGGGATCAGGCGGAAAAAATCTATGTTCAAAACCACCTGATGGAAAATGCCAAGGAGATTTACGATTGGCTTGAAGAGGGCTCCCATTTCTATGTTTGCGGCGACGCGGCACGGATGGCCGGAGACGTCCATAAGGCCTTAATTAATATCGTCGCGAACCAAGGCGGAAAAAGTCCGGAACAGGCGGAGGAATATATCCGGGCACTGGAAAAGGCAAAACGCTACCAGCGCGACGTTTACTGAGGAATAGAGACCCACCGCACAGGATAATTCGACACCTTGTTGAATGGGACTGCGGAGCAGACCTTTCTGGCGATACGATTCAGGCACGATGGAAAGTAACGTCAGAAGAAACCGCCCAATAAGGCGCTCCAGTCGGCGCTCGTACCCCGCGCCGCCGAGCTTCGACGTGATGTGCAACTCCGACCTCTCCGGGTTAAAATTACGTAATTGGATTTCAAAGGAATCGCGATGAATACGAAGTTGAGCAAACTTCCAATTGATGAACGAATCAAGCTCGTCGAGGATTTGTGGGATAGCATCGCATCCGATCAGAAGGCACTACCCATTACCGACGAACAAAAGGCTGAACTCGACAGACGTTTAGACGCTTACGAATCCGATGGAAACCAGGGTCGCTTGGCGACGGAAGCGATCGCCGAAATTCGGCGTAAGCTGTGACCAATGAGGTTCGCCTCCGTCCAGAAGCAGAACGAGACCTCGCGGATGCGGCAGCTTGGTACGAAGAGCAGCGCAAAGGTCTGGGACATGAGTTCCTTGATGAAGTGGCGACAATGCTTTCAAGCGTTGCAGAAACACCGCTGATCTACGCAATTGTTGATCGGAACACCAGGCGCGCTGTGATTAATCGCTTTCCGTTCGGTGTTTATTATCGGGTCGAAAACACGACAATTGTCGTTATTGCGGTAATGCATGGCAGTCGCAATCCGCGTCAGTGGAAAAATCGCACATAACGCGGCACTGCGCCGGAGCGTGCGTATCGGGTCATGGCAAGTTTCTGGTGCCGAACGAGGGGTTTATATCGACAAAGCTGCCTTGTCTCTCGGTCGGTTAGTTTATATTTCGAGGGGTGAAAACAAAATGGCGCGCTTGGCAGGAATCGAACCTGCAACCCCCGGCTTAGAAGGCCGGTGCTCTGTCCGGTTGAGCTACAAGCGCAAAATGGTCGGGGTAGAGGGATTTGAACCCCCGACATCCTGCTCCCAAAGCAGGCGCGCTACCAGGCTGCGCTATACCCCGAATGACCTCCTGAATTTCTATTGGAAAAACCGGCTCTTTTAAGGCCCCGCCGGCGAAGCTTCGGGATGATACCCACCAAATCGAATCGCGTCAACGCTCCTGGCGCTAGCGAATCGTCGCGCGGGTCGGATCCAGGCAAGCCCCTGCCCGACCCAACGATCGAAGCATTATTCCGGCGCGTCAGGAAAATATTATACCTTTTCCTCCACAATCCGATAGATTTCGTCGGTATTCCATCCGCAACCGTCGAGTACCTCGAACAATTGCCTGCGTCGGCTCGCGACGAATTCCGGGTCCTTAATCCCGCCGATATTAATCTTTACGTTCAATGCGGCGGCTTTGAGCGCCGCGAAACCGGCAAGCACCGCGACACCCGCGTCGCTGATCACATTCAGATTGCCTTTTTCGGCGACAGACCGGCTCAACTTGATCACTTCCGCGCTGGCCTTCGCGCATTCCAAGGGAACGTCGGTCGCGGCTTTCAATGCCGCCTGTATTTCCGCGCTTCTTGCGGCTTTTTCTGCGTCGGTACTTTTCGGCAGCCCGTAAGAAGCCATCACTCGGTCGAATACTTCCACATCAGCCTGAATCATGCCGGTCAGCCGGGCCCTGAGTACTTCCGATTGATCGAGGACCGTCTTCAATTCTTCCTCGACAGCCTTGTATTTCTCCTTACCGATCGTCAGGTTGCACACCATGCTGACCAGTGCTGCTCCCATCGCGCCCATGATCGCGGCCGCGCCGCCTCCCCCGGGCGTCGACGCACGGCTTGCCAATTGATCGAGAAATACCTGAATTTGTTGTTCTTTTGTCATGCCTTGCCCCCGGCGATTAAGTGAAAAATTTGAAATGGATCAAGAATTATAAAGCAGTGTGGAGAATAGGGATATCGGGCGGAATTGAAAATAAATATTTCCGCAGTTTCCAAATTCCCTTATCATCTCCGGTCATTTTTTGATCCTAACCGGTTAACTGTCCTGGCACGCATGGAGTCCTTGCTCCGCTCGTCAACTCGCCGTGTTCGATCCTGCACCGCGGAAGGCCGACGGGAATCGATCACTCAATGAAATACGTGAGGTCATATCATGAAAAAACTTTTATTTCAGTTCGATACGGATACCCATCCGGCGGTCTTCGATACTGTGGTTGCCTATGACGGCGGGGCAGACCATGTCATCGGGCACGGCGGAGTCACGCCGTACAGTGTCGGGGCACTGGTCGAGGGCTGTATTTTTACCCGCGCGCCGAAAGACAAAAAAAATACCGCCATTTTCATCGGAGGGAGCGATCTGGTTCAAGGCCAGGACCTGCTAAAAGCCGTGCAAAAGAAGTTCTTCGCGGATTTCAGGGTGTCGGTGATGCTGGACAGCAACGGCAGTAATACGACCGCCGCGGCAGCCGTCGCGAAGCTCGGAACCAGCGGGGTGCTCGCCGGTAAAAAAGCGGTGATTCTGGCTGGCACCGGACCGGTTGGCCAACGCGCCGGGGTAATGCTTGTCAAGGAAGGTGCATCGGTTGTCCTTACATCACGACAAATGGCCCGGGCGGAAAAGGCTTGCGGCGATATGAAGGATCGTTTCGGCGTCGATCTGTCCCCGGCGGAAGCTGTCACCAACGATGATCGCGGACGGGCAATCGCCGATGCCCGGATTATTTTTGCAACCGGCGCCGCCGGGGTTCAGTTGTTGAACACCCACCATTGGGCCGATAACCCGAATATTGAGTTGATGGCCGATGCCAATGCCACGCCTCCGATCGGGATCGAAGGAACCGACATGATGGACCGGAGCAAAAACCGCAACGGCAAGATCGTCTGGGGAGCAATTGGTTTCGGAACCTTGAAACTCGCATTGCATCGAGCCTGCAT
>JBOICY010000193.1:0-4827 GCA_050740335.1 Methylococcales bacterium
GATCTTTCTGAAATTCGTCGATCGGGAGCCCGTCGACCAGTTCGTCGGCCGCGCTCGCGCCGCGTTCCGCCTTGGCCAGCCGGGCCGCCAGGGGCAAGGTCACTTGCCAGTGCGCGGGCGCGGATCGCGCGAGACGCGCGCATTCGGACGGAAAATCGTCCTGAGCGGCCAGATGGCAGGCGGCCAGGAATTCCTGAAAGGTGCGATGCGGAAAGGTGAATTGACGTTCGCCCACCTTGTCGCCCTGGCCGATCAACAGACCGGCGCGTTTTTCGATATAATCGACCACCACGTCGGCTTTGTCCTTGCTGTTGTTCAACAATGGGCGGAATGCGCGCACCAGCCGGTCTTCGCCGATCTCGGCCGCGCCGTCCAGGCCCGCGTTTTGTTCGTGCACCTTGAACGCCAATTCCTCGAGCAGCTTGCGCAGATCCGACAGCTTCAGGTTGGGAATGGCGAGTTCGTCGAGCAGGGCCTTGTCGGCACCGATCTGGCGGTTCCAGTGCAGCATCAACAGATCGACCGAGTCGTTGTAGAGATCGGCCCGGTCGTCGGGCAGCCTGCCTCGATTGGTATGCAGCTTGGCCATCAGCGTGAGCAGCAGCGGGTTTCTGGCCAGCGGTAGCAGGTCCGGGCGATGCCGCGCGTTCAGCAAGTCTTCGAGTTTGCGGTTCGCATCCCCGGGTGACAACCATTCGTGCTTGACCAGGGCGGCGTACCAGGCGCGGATGAATTGCTCGATCTGTTCATCGTTCAGGTCTGCCAAAGCGTATACGCCATGAGCGGGATCGGGTCCGCCGGGCCACGCGTAGGGTCGCGCGGTCAGCACGAAGCGGCACTTCGATCCGGCGGTCCGCCTCAGTTCATCGATCGCGCCGCGGACCCGTTCGCGGTTTGCGCGATTGCCGCATTCGTCGAGGCCATCCAACAGGATCAGCGCGCCCTCGGAGCGGGCCACGCGCTGTATGTATTTCATCGTCTCGCTGGAAAGGCCATAACCGCTCGCGTCCAGATCGCGCGCGATAAAGGCCCAGAGATCCCCGGCTCGAAGCGGTTTGTCCCCGACCGGCAGCTGTTCGGAAAAGCGGCGCAGCACTACGCGAATCGGCAGCGGTGCGCCATGGGTCCAGGTTTCTCCAAGGCTCGTGATCTCGCCCCGATGACCCTGCCACACTTGAGCGAGCACGAGCAATATACTCGCCCCGAGGGTGCTTTTTCCGCTGCCCGGATTGCCGAGCAGGGTGAGTTCTCGATGAGCGGCCAGTGCCTTGAGCGCCGATACCGGCCGCATCTCGCGGTCTCTTTCGAGTTCGCCGTGCCGATGGTTTCGTTCTGATGTGAGCCAATCCTTCAGTGCGGTGTTTCCAGGAATCCGCAACGTTGTCTCGAGCGGCACATAGATGTCGGCGAGTTGCAGAGGGCTTTGCCGCGCCTGTCCGGAGGAGGCGTCGATTTCGCCGAGCTTCAATCCGGTCAGATCGGCGGCGAGGGCATGGAGATATGATGCGATCACGGATTTGGCCTCCTCCGGGTCTTCACCTGCCTGGATAACGTTGCTGACTGTCTGGATAAAATCCCGCCGATGAAATTACCGTTGCGGACCTCGACCGAGCCTTCGACAGCGGCCCCGCCGCCGGTGTCGATCCGCGTGCCGGTGTTGATGTTGCCGACGTTGTTGCCGCCCACGACTACGCCGCGGGCACCGACGGCCGTCGCTCCCGGCCCTTGAGCGACCGCCCCGTTACCGCTGAGGGTGGCCTGGTAGTGAGTCCCGCCGGAGGATTCCGCATCGTTTCGATCCGGCTTGAATTCGATGAATCCGTTCGCGGCCAATTTGTCGAGCTGGCGGTTAAACTTGAATAGCAGTTCGTCGATATTTTTGTAGACAGTGTAGAAATGTCCGAGGCCATCCAGCTTTTCCTGGAATGCCCAGAGGCTCGTCAAGTCCTTTTTATTGGCGCTTGCGGTGCTGATTTCCGCGTCTTTGAAGTAGGTGAAGATGAATGGTTTGCTGGTCGTTTGGAATTGTCCGAAGGCCGTTTCGAATTCCTCCTCCGTGTACTGGCCCACCTTGGTACAGAACAACATCACGAAAAGTTCGCATTCCCGGATCGCCTGTTTGTATTCGTCTTGCAATCGGGTCTTCGAAACCGCATCGAGAAAGTCTTCCCACGCGATGAGTTCGATAAAGACCCCCTGCGCGTTCCAATTCTTGTTCTTGCGGTTGATGAAGATTTCAAATTCCTTGCGGTCCTCTTTCAATTCCGAAGAGGAAGCCAGAAATACCTTTTGTTTCGACATGGTACTGAACTCCTGTCAGTTTTGAAAATGGATGAAGATACCCCCCAAAACCAGCGGCAAGGACGGGTCAGTGCGGGTTCGAATTTAGTAATCGCGGGTTTTATCGGGGCGTTCCTCGTATTTGCCTGGGCGTCGCAGGGTTAGTCGGGATTCAATATCTTAGCTCATTGTGCCGGTGCGAAAATTTTATCAGATCCCGGCCTTTCCACGGTCCCAAGCCTTCGACTATGTGGGGAACGGCGAATCGCTTTTCCGCTAGCACGTCAATTTGCAGCGGGCCGTGAAAACGTCCGGGGTAGGTTATTTAACCCGCCCGCCACCGCAATATCCATTCACGGGTGGCTGGAATATGGAAACCAACGGATACAATCTCTTAACGGCTTCTTTACACCTTTCCGTTTTATTTTGAGAAATTCTTTATCCCCGGTCGGTTAGAATTTCACCGTCATCATCGGGCGAAACCGGAGGAAATCGCTATGGATGGTTTTTATCTGGTACTACTGGTTTTGTTTTTCGCGGTCAGCGTCGGTCTGGTATACGGTTTGGAAAAATTAAGGGGAAAATCATGACCTGGATCTATTGGCTCAGCGCCGTGCTGACCTTCGGAATTTTCTTCTATCTTGTCGTTGCCTTACTCTTCCCGGAGAAATTCTGATGACATTGAACAGCTGGCTGCAGATCGGTTTATATCTTGGCGTTCTGCTGGCGCTGGCCAAGACCCTCGGCCGGTACATGGCGCGGGTGTATGAGGGGAGCTTATCCGCCAATCGATTCCTCGGGCCGCTGGAAAATTTGATTTACCGCCTGAGTGGAATCAGCCCGGAGAACGAGATGCGCTGGACCGGGTATGCGGTGGCATTTCTATGGTTTAACCTTTTGGGTGCGCTCGCCGTGTACGGATTGCAACGGTGCCAGGAGTTTTTACCGTTGAATCCGCAGAACCTACCCGGGGTCAGTCCTGACTCCGCGTTTAATACCGCGATCAGTTTTGCCAGCAATACCAACTGGCAAGGCTACGGCGGCGAAACGACCCTGAGTTATCTTACCCAAATGCTGGGACTGACGGTGCAAAATTTCCTGTCCGCCGCGAGCGGCATGGCGGTTTTAGTGGCGTTTATCCGCGGTTTCGTGCGGCGCAACTCGGATACCCTCGGCAATTTCTGGGTCGATCTGACGCGCAGCGTGCTGTATATCCTGCTGCCGCTCGCGTTGCTTCTCGCCGTGCTTCTGGTCGGCCAAGGGGTCGTGCAGACCTTCAGTCCCTACCAAACCGTTCCCCTGATGGAAAGCACAGAATATGAACGGCCGCGAGTCGATGATCACGGCGAATCGATCCAGGATTCGGGTGGCAATCCGGTGACCGAAACCCTTGTCGTGACGGAACAGACCCTCGCTCTGGGACCTGCCGCATCCCAGATCGCGATCAAGCAGTTGGGCAGCAATGGCGGCGGCTTTTTTAATGTGAACTCCGCGCATCCATTCGAGAATCCGACGCCCGTTTCGAACTTTCTCGAAATGCTCGCCATCCTGCTGATCCCGGCCGCACTTTGTTACACTTTCGGGGAAATGGTCAAGGATAGCCGCCAGGGTCGGGTAATTCTCGCGGCCATGACCCTGGTTTTCAGCGCGCTGGTCTTGGTCGTCGTGCCGGCCGAGCAGCATGGCAATCCGCGGATGGGGCCGCTCGGCGTCGATCAAAGCGCCTCGCAGAGCCAGCCTGGTGGCAACATGGAAGGCAAGGAAATCCGCTTTGGCATTACCAACTCGGCCTTGTGGGCAGCCGCGACAACCGCGGCATCGAACGGTTCGGTCAACTCCAGGCATGACTCGTTCACGCCGCTCGGCGGTCTCGTTCCGATGTGGCTGATGCAATTGGGCGAGGTCATTTATGGAGGCGTGGGTTCCGGTCTGTACGGCATGATCGTGTTCGCCATTGTCGCGGTTTTCGTCGCGGGACTGATGATCGGCCGCACGCCGGAATACCTGGGCAAAAAAATCGAGACCTACGAGATGAAAATGGCCTCGATCGTAATCCTGATTCCGCCCTTGCTGGTTTTGGGTGGTACTGCGATCGCGGTCATGGTCGAAGCGGGCAGGGCCTCGGTCGCCAATCCCGGAGCGCACGGATTCAGCGAAATCCTGTATGCGTTCTCGTCCGCCGGCAACAACAACGGCAGCGCTTTCGCCGGCCTCTCCGCCAATACCCCCTTCTATAATTCCGTGCTGGGCTTCTCCATGTGGTTCGCGCGCTATGGACTGGCCGTGCCAGTTCTGGCCATGGCCGGCAGTTTAGCCGCCAAGAAATACGTGCCGCCGGGTGCCGGAACCTTGCCGACCCATACGCCGATGTTTGCCGGTCTCTTGATCGGCGTCGTCCTCATCGTCGGGGCGCTGACCTTCATTCCCGCGCTGGCTCTGGGCCCCATGGTGGAACAACTGATGATGGCCGGCGCGAAATAAGACAATCGAACGGGTCGGGGTGACGGGATTGCGCCCGTCACCTCTCCCACACCACCGGACATGCGG
>JBOICY010000194.1:0-7439 GCA_050740335.1 Methylococcales bacterium
GCATAGGCGAGTGCCTGTCCCATGGCCTGGATGATCGGCCAGGCGCGTTTGAGCGCAAGCCCTTTTTCGCCAAGGCCCTTGATAAACTTGTTCAGTGGCTGGCCGCTCAGACATTCCATCGTCATAAAGACATGACTGCCGTCCCGGTCGAAATCATAGACCGTGACAACATTGGGATGCGATAAGGTTTGCGCTCGCTTTGTCTCCCGTTGCAAGGCGATGAAAGATTCCGGATTATTCCGGAAATGCGAGTTCAAAACCTTGACTGCTACGTAGGGTTCCTTGTCTCTGGCTTCCTGTTTGCGACGGTCCAGGGCTTTGAATACGACTCCCATGCCGCCACTGCCAAGGATTTCTTTCAGCACGAAACGATCCTTGAGTATTGCGCCCACCTGCAATTCTTCACGGTAGGCTGTGGACCGATCCACGGCCGGTCGCAGGATACTTGGCGGATCATTGCCTCCTGCTGTGCGAGGTTCAGCAAGTCCTGCTTCTCCCGGCATTCTGGCCGCAGTATTCAAATCTTCAACTGGAATTGTCCGATTCGTCAGCGCTACCAGGGGAATCGTCGCGTTCATCGGGGGACTCATGTTAACGACTCTCATCAAGGCTCCATCCCGGCAGATGAGGGGGCATCTTGGTGTTCGGAAGTTCCGAGCATGGACTGTCTGCGTGTTCGCATACTGTTACTTCGCGGAAAACAAGCTTCAGAATGAAAAAAGAAATGTCCTTTTAAGTCAAGAAAGAATTTACTAAACGTAGCTGCGGCTTGTCAAATCCGTTTGTGACCCATTATTTATCGCCATCTTCGCGCTTGCACACGGATTACGGTCAGGTGTATTACTAGATCTCGAGAATGGCCTTCAATCGGCCCTGAAAAGATGCCCCGAGCAGTGGTGTCTCGTGACCTCTTTTTCTTTCTCTGTTTGGTGGTATAAAACGCAAGGTCCGAAAGAAAGTTGGTTTATTGATAACTACCAGAGGCCAGATTAATCTACGGCTTCAGAACCCGAAGAATAGTTTTAAACTAATTAGAGTGTTCAATACATCTTGACGGTCTCCTAAAGACTGGCAGAAAACGTGCTTGAAATGCAACAGTAGGGCCGTCCTGGTAACGATTGTTCAGACGGTCGCGAGATGATCAGAAGATCCGGTATTCGAAAACCGCAAGGTAAACTAGATTCAGGTTAAATACGTGAACAGATGTCAATTAAAGCGTCATCGATCGGCGATTTTGCCTAGAATCCTCCTTTACATTTCGTTTTGTGCAGCCTCGGCATGTTCCTATTTCAGCCCGGAATACGCGCGCCCGGATGCGCCCGTCAAGAAGGCCTGGGTGCGTCATGTTCCGGAGAATGTATCGGCGACTGAAACGATTCGACCCGACTGGTGGAGGAATTTCGGTGATCCCTATCTCGATGATCTGGTCGGCAAAGCGATCGATCAGAACCTTGATTTGAAAATACTCGCGGCTCGTACCGGGGTGGCCCAGGCCACCATCGGCCAGGTCAACGCGGCCCGCTTACCGACCGTCGAAGGCGCATTCGGCTCCCGGTTCATCAAGGCGCCGGGGCGGGACTTGCAGAAAAGTTACAGCTATGCCCTCGCGTTGAACTGGGAAGTCGATATCTGGGGGAAAATCCAGAAGAGTGTGGAAGCACAACAAGCCGAGGTCCAGGCAACTGAAGCGGACTGGCGTGCCGGGTATCTGGAAATTGTCTCGGGCGTCGCGGAGATTTATTTTCAGATCCGTCTTTTGGACGAACAAATCCAGCAACAAAAAAGCTCCGTGACGGCGAATCGCCGTATCCTCGAAATACAGCAGGCGATGGTTGCTGAAGGTATGGCTCCCGAAAAAACCAGCGTGTTGCAGCAAAGCGCCGAGGTCGATCGATTCGAAAGAGACCTGATGGAACTGGAACGCTTCAGGGCGTTAGCGGAAAACGGACTCGCCACCATCCTCGGCATTCCTGCAGGTGATTTCCGGGTGCCTCCCGGGTCGCTTCGAGGCGCGGTCCATCTGGTCGAGCTGCCATTGGGCCTGCCGATGGATCTCTTGCTCCGCCGTCCGGATATTATCGCGGCGGAATTCCGGGTATTGCAGGTTCACAATTTAATCAGCGAAGCCCGGCGCGGACTATTGCCAACCGTGAGCATCACGGGCAAGGGCGGAATTTCCAGTTTTAAACTGACCGATTTGTCCAAGGCCTTTACCTACGGACTCGACCCGAGCATAGAGTTGCCGTTTCTCGACCCGAACGTGTACGCTAGAATAGACGTGACCGAAGCCGAGGTGAACGTGGTCAAGGCAGAATACCGCAGGACCGTGATCAAGGCATTCGAGGAAGTGGAAAATGCGATGGCGAGTCTGGCCAGCCATAAAAGCCAGAAAGCGAAACTGGAAGAACGGCTGAAAAAACTTCAAGCCGTGGCCGGAACATTCCGCGCCCAACTGGAGGAAGGCGTCATCTCGCAGCTTCAGGTACTCGAATCGGAACGTTCTTTACTGGCCGCTGAACAGTTGCTTTCCCGCAATCACCAGGACATTCTGATCGATACGATAGAGCTTTATAAAGCCCTCGGGGGTGGCTGGCCGAAACAGGAAATTAAAGAAGCAAGTTAATCGATTGATTGACACGATATCGCGGCGTCAATTAGTTTACATTCACCGATCGGGTCCCTTCGAAAAGTTAACGAGGTCATCGTCTCGCCACGTTAAACCCGCCACATACCGCTCCTGACTTGGATACACCAACGGGATGCGGGATTTTTTCTCCGGCTTGATCCCATTCACCAATGACATAAAAATCCAGAGAAACATGCAGGTCAAACTGATCCCCTCGCCCGAATCCGGGCTCGAAGAAATTATCATCGATGACCAGGTTTTTTCTGTCGGTCGTAACCACAAGCCCTTCGAAACCTATCCCCCGGCTGTCGTCGGCCAACTGTCCAGGAGACACGCGCGAATCTTCAAGGAAAACGGCCTGGTCTTCCTCGTCGATACCGGAAGCCGGAACGGGACCTCGTTGAATCAGAAAAAACTCAAAGACACACCCGTTTCACTTTCGAGTGGCGATGTGATCGGCTTCAGTAACCAGTTGATCTACAGCGTAGTCATCGATGATCGGAAAAGCCCGGATTCGACCGTTTTGGCCAGCGATGCCGAAATTCGCCTGACCCTGGTTGCGAGCGAAACGGCGCTGGAACCCATCGTCGTGACCCGTTTTCCTTTTCTGGTCAGCAAAACCGACCGCGTATTTGCGAACTCAGCGCCCGAATACGCTCAGGATATTCGCTATCTATCCCGGAAACATGCCTATTTCTATGCCAAGGATGCCGAGGTCTATATCGAAGATCTGGGCAGCACCAACGGGACCTACGTCAACGGAGCCCGTCTGAGCGAACAGCCGGCCACGTTAAATAACGGAGATACCATCGGATTCGGCGGCAAACGGCTCGTCTACACCGTAAACATCGCGATCAAGCATCCGCTCAGGGAAGCCATGACCGATCTTCTGAATAACGGTGTGGAAACCCGGATGCGTGAGATCGTCGACCAGCAGAAAACAACGTTTATCGCGAACCCGAATTCCTTTCTGGAAATTTTCTGCGCGGTTGCGGAAGAATCGCCGACGCCTGTTGAAGATGAAATTGACCCTGAAATCGAGAGTCCGGCGAAAAACCCTAAACCCGCGAAAACACCGATCGGCCGGTTTTATCGCAAGGCCCGGATATTTCTACGCCAGGCCAGGTCGGTTTTAGCGGAGGAAAGCACGGACAGCAAAAAACCCTGGATCATCGTCGCGGTTATCGTTCTGATCATCACCGCCGGCCTGGCGCTGTACTGGAAAGGCGCGAACAAACGGGACATCCAGAATGTCATGGATCAAGCCAATTATGAACGCGGTCTCGAACTCGCCAGCGAGTATCTGGAACAACACCCTGAGGACAGGGATATCCGCAGGATTGCGACCGAAGCCATGCTCAGAGTCCGCGTCCCGCAATGGATCGACTTCATTCAGGAGAAAGAGTATCAAAAGGCCCGGGAGATGATTGGCGAGGCGACCGACCAGGATACCCGGCACAACGAAGAAAGCGCGAAGTTGATCGGTGTTCTGGAGTGGGTCGGCAACCTCGAACAATTCGTCGATGAGCGTGGCGGAATCGATGCCCCTCTCACGATTTTCAAACACGAACAACCGATTACCGCCCTTCTTGAGTGGTGGGAACGTGATGAAGAAAATCACACCAAGGCCTTGCAACTGATCGCCAATTCGATCCCGCGATTCGAGGCCATCGGCTCGCGTGCATTCAGCGATCTGCGCAAGTTGCAAAACGACCGCTCGTTGCATCTGAAAGCGATCGAGCAATTGAAAGCCGCAATCGCCGAGAAGCTCGACCGCGACCAGGGACTGGAGTTGCGCGAAATTTTTGATAAATTCGCACAGAAATATCCACGCATCGAGGGCATGGACCAGCTTCGAAGAGACCTGGAGTCCTATCTCGCGCTGAAACAGGAAATCGAGCGCAAGCATCTCGGCAGCGTAATTGCCTTTTTATCGGAAAATCCACTGACCACTCCCCCGTTCCGGGATAAGGTCGCGGAGTTGACCAACAGCGAACTTCCCTCCGAGGAATTTCGGGAATCCTACCGGCGTTCTTCCGAAGCCTGGCGAAGCGGGAATGTCGATGAAGCGATCGCGATTCTCGGTGAACTCAGCGAAACCGCCGGGCGGGAGTTTGCAGGCCCTGAGCTTGAGCGTAAAAAAAATATTCGTGCCCGATTCCGCGGGCTCGATGCGATTCGAGACACCGGGAATTATAGAGCGGGGCTATTGGAATTCTACAGTCTGCTCGACGAACAGGAAGACACCTATTTTCTCGACGCGATCGATTCCGAAGTCAAACAGCAAATCGACAGTATTGCGAAGGCCGCCGAACAGGAAATGAAGATGGCGGAAAGCGCCTGGCAGACCTACCTCGCCAACGGCAAGATTACCGGGATTCAGCGGCTCGAATCCGGTATTTCCCAGGTATTCAGGACCCAGGCCAAGAGGCTTTCGGACGCCGGTCTCCACGCCGTGCGCGCAATCCGCGACTATGAAGCCGCCCGAGTCAGCTATGCTCCGGAGCGGAAAGCATTGTATGATGAAATTTCAAGAGAAACCAAACTGCAGCGGCAATCACTCACCGAACGCGAAAACGTCCTGGATCCCAAGACATTGAAAGCCAAACTCGACCTCCTGCCGGAACCCCCGCACTCAGTTTCCGATGATCCGATCGAACCATGAACGACGAAGCCAAGCAGAAACTCAGAAAACTTGCCGAAGCGCTCGAAGACCATGGAATCGAAGGCATCGAGCTGCTATCGGCCGAACCTTCCAAATTGATTCGATGGTTCATTTTATTAATGGTGGTCCTGGTATTGACCGCGCTCGGATGGACCTTCATCGGCCGAGCGGATGTAATCGTCACAGCCGCGGGAATCGTCGGACCCGACTCGGAAGTCAAGCGCTTTTATGCGCCGATTCAGGGGGAACTGGTCGATATATACATCGCGGAAGGTCAAACCGTTTCCGAGGGTGATCCAATGGCCCGCCTCAATGCCCGCGGCGCAGTCGAAGCGGCGACCAACTATCAAAGCGCCGCGCTCGAACTGTCCCAGGCACGCCGCGAGTTCGAAAAGTTTCCGGAGAAACAGAAACTGATGCTCAAGCAGGCCGAAGCCTTGCAGAAAAAAATTGAGATTGCCGAAAATCTGCACCTGAAACGGGTTTCCGAGGGCATGGATAAACTCGCCGAATCGCAGCGTGCGAAACTTCAGGAAGCACGCGCCAAACTGGAAAATACTTTGCGCGACAAACAGAATGCGGAGAAGGAATTGGCTAAGCTCCAACGCCTCGAAAAAATCGGCGGAGCGTCCAAACAATCCGTCGACGAGAAACAAAGCCAGTTTCTCGCGGCCAGCACCGCCTACGATACGGCGCGCGCCCAACTCGGCGAACTGGACTTCCAGCTCAGCGAAACCTATTCCGAGGAGAAAACCAGGCTGGAAAGCAGCGATCAGGAACTGACCGAACTGCAGATCCGTTATGACGAACTGCAGGACCAGATCAAGTTCGAGAAAAACAAAGTCGAAGTCCTGCTCCGCAGCGCCGAAAATAAAGCGGAATCGGCGAAACGGGTCAATTTCGAAAATATCGATGAGGACAATTTCCTGAAGATCATCGCGCCCGTTTCCGGAGTGATTACCGAAGTCGCTTTTACGCAACCGGGCGATAAAATCGCCGCGAACACGCCGCTTGGCGGTATCGCGCCGAAAGATTCCAAGGCGGTCGTCAATATCGAAATTCAGGAATCGGACCGTGCCTTTCTCAAGGTCGGCCAAATGGTCAAACTGAAATTCAACGCGTTTCCTTATCAACGCTACGGCTTTATTGAGGGAAGCCTGGAGTATCTGTCGCCGTCCACCCAGGTCTCCCCGCAAAACAAGTCGCTCATCTATAAAGGGCGGGTCAGCCTCGCCAAGGATTATTTCGAAATCAGCGAGACCCAGTACCCGATCCGCTACGGCATGCAGGCAACCGCTGAAATCGTGGTCCGCCAACGGCGATTGATCGACCTGGCGCTGGATCCCTTCCGTCAACTCGCGGGTTAATTCAATCATGAATAATGAATATGCAATAAAGAGGGTTTGTCGATGGCAGGGGTCGTAAAAATAGACGATGAAGTAATCACTACCGATCAGTTTATCAAATATCTCAAACTCAACGGGCATTACGACAAGCTGGTCGAGGACTTCGTCAAGGATAAATTAACCGTGCTTACGGCCAGAAAACAAGGAATCAGCGTGACTTCCGAGGATATACAGCAGCGCGCCGACCAATTCCGCCGGGTCCTCGGCCTGCACCGCGCGAAGCAGATGAACGCGTTCCTGGACGCGAAAGGAATCAGCCTCGAAGAGCTCGAGGCGCACATCACCGATCTGATCTTCAAGGAACAGATCCTGGAACGGGTCTTGAGCGATCCCGCGGTCAAGGAATATTACAATCTGAATTCTCCCAAATTCGGCACGGTTGACATCAGCCACATGATTCTGGATTCGGAGGGCAAGGCCCGCGAGATGCTTTCAATCCTCATGGATGCCCCGGAAATGTTCGAGGAAATGGCCAAGGAACATTCGATCGCCGATGCCAAAAAAGGCGGAAGAATCGGTAAGATCACACGCGGAACCCTGCCGCCGACGATCGAAGCGAAGGTGTTCAATTCGAAGGAAGGCGCGATCCTCGGCCCCTTTCCCTGCGGCGACGGTTCGTTTTTCGAGATCATCCGGATCAATGCACGCAAACCCGCGCGGCTGGACAACGAAACCAGCGAGCAAATCCGCAAGCGATTGAAAGACGAGTGGCTGGCGGCTCGAGTGCGCGAACATCGTGTGC
>JBOICY010000195.1:0-14363 GCA_050740335.1 Methylococcales bacterium
AGATTAGAGACTGCGAAATTGGAATCCCTGGCCCGATCGGGCGGCGGTTTCTACCAAACTCTCACGCTCGACGACCGTGATATCCGTTTATTTTCGCGCTCGTTCGACCATGCGCAGAAAATGGCCGACCGGGACGCCAAGCAAGCGGATCAGTGGGTTGAAGAAGGGTCGTGGTTGTTGCTGGTGGTCCTGCCCATCGCAGCCTTCGCTTTCCGGCGCGGTTATTTGCTGATTCTGCTATGTTTGACCCTGCCGTTTCCGCAAGCGGTCCAGGCGTGGCAGTGGAACGATTTGTGGCAGACTCGGGATCAGCAGGGTTATCAGGCCTTTCAGCGAGGCAATTACGATCGGGCGGCCGAACTGTTTGAAGATCCGGCGTGGAAGGCCGCTTCGGAATATTCCGCGGGACGCTATCAGGAAGCCCTCGAGACCTTGGATAAAGTCGATGCTAAGAGCACGGCTTACAACAAGGGAAATGCGCTGGCCCGTTCGGGACGCTTCCCAGAAGCGCTGGATTCTTACAAACGAGCGCTCGAACTGAATCCAGACGATGAAGATGCCTGTGCCAACCGGGATCTGATCGAATCGTTCATGAAGCAACAGGATCCTTCTCAGAATCAGTCTTCTGACAGAGACAATTCTTCGGACAAAAAGGGTTCTTCGCTACAAAATCAGGAAAACACCGAATCAAAGGATTCCGGAACCGAGGAAACCGGTCAACAAACACCAAAGCCCGATCCTTCCGATCGAGCGGAGAAACCTGACAAAACGGTGGATGCAGAGAACAAAAATGACCCAACCCCCGGCACCGAGGAACGGTCCTCGCAAATTGCGGAGGACGCCAGCAGCCGAACGGAACCGGATACCGGAAGTGACCAAGCCATAGAAGGTCACAACGTTTCCGCTGACCAGGAAGGTCGTCGGCTTGCGGATACGGAACACCCGTCGGAACAGGAACTCCATCAAGCCAATGAACAATGGCTGCGTCGGATACCTGATGATCCGGGCGGTTTACTTAGACGGAAGTTTTTGTACCAGTATCAAAACAGCAATCGGAGCCAGAGATCGGACGTAGAACCTTGGTGATTCGGCACTTTATTTTTGAAGGTGGAGCAGTGTGACAAATCGAATTGAATTCAGATTACGCATATCCGGTCAATTCCGATTCGGATTGATATTGCTGGGGATGGTCCTGGTGATCGCCGATGCGGCCGCGGCGGTGATTAATGTCAATCCGGACCGGAATCCCGTGAGGATTAACGAATCCTTTATATTGACTTTTAGTGCCTCCAATTCGCCGGATGGAGAGCCTGATTTTTCGGTTTTGGAACAGGATTTCGAGATCCTGAACCAGAGTCAGAGCAGCAATATCTCACTTATCAACGGCGAATTCAGCAAATCGGTCAAATGGAACCTGAGTCTGATGGCCAAGAAAACCGGGCGTCTTTTAGTGCCTCCGGTTCCGTTCGGGCAGGATCAAAGTCTCCCGCTTCATCTTGAAGTTCTCGGCGCGGCCAGCAGCGATGCGGAGGAGGATTCGGAACTCTTGCTCGAGGTATCCGCCGCGCCCGAAAACCCCTACGTTCAGGCGCAGGTCATTTACACGGTGCAGTTTTTGCGCCGGGTCGATCTCGCGCAGGCGATTCTGAGCGAACCGGTTCTAGGCGATGCGATCATTCAGAAGCTTGGTGATGACCGGAGTTTTTCGGCGTACAGAAACGGCCATCAATATGCCGTAACGGAAAGGAAATACGCGATTTTTCCCCAGCAAAGCGGCTTGGTTGCGATTCCGCCGCTGGAATTGAAAGCCGATGTCGTGACTTCCGGACGTTTGGGATTTTTTGATCAACGGGGTAGCCGGTTGCGCCGGATTCAATCGAACGCGGTGGCTTTGGAAGTTCGACCGGTGCCCGCGGAATTCAAAGGGGATCACTGGTTTCCGGCCGAACAGGTTGTGCTGGTTGAACAGTGGTCGAATAATCCACCGAAAGTACCGGTCGGAGAGCCTTTGACCCGCACGCTGAAACTCACGGCGACCGGCGCCCCCTTGAGTCTGTTGCCGGAAATGGGAAAACTGAGTTTTACAGGATCGGATGGCAATGCTCTGAAGCAATACCCGGATCAACCCGTGCTCGATGAAAAGAAGAATTTTTCGGGGATCGTCAGTTCTCGTGAACAAAAAGTGGCTTTGATTCCGTCCCACCCCGGAAGCTTTCGCGCGGAAGCGCAGGAAATCACCTGGTGGAATACCCGTACCGAGCGGCTGGAAATTACCCGGCTGCCGGGTATTACAATCAAGGTATTGCCTGCCGCTGCGAGTACCGGCTCGGGTCCGGGAGTGGAGCTTTCCAAAACGGATCATCTGAAAATGGACTCCTCCAAGTCACTCGACTCGCAATCTGCAGGATCGGCCGGCGCGGAAACAGGCAAAGGAATCTGGTTTTGGGTTACTGTGTTTCTCGCGCTGGGCTGGAGTGGTACGCTGCTGATATTGGCGATAAACAAGTTTTCCTCGAAAAGCCTGGAAAAACCCTACGAATCTCTGGAAGCCGCAAGCGAGCGACGTGCGATCAGGACCCTGAAAATGGCCTGTCGGAACAACGATCCGCTTGAGGCGAAAAATGCGCTTTTAGTCTGGAGCGGCTTTCATTGGCCACAGTCTCCGCCCAGAAATCTCGGCGCGCTGGCCACGAGATGCGACGGCAATCTCGGCGGTGAAATCAGGCATCTGAGCCAGTTCCTGTACAGCCGTGAACGGGGTACCTGGCACGGGACGGTTTGCTGGGAGGCCTTTTCGAAGGTTGCCGGAAAATTTCCGCAACAGAAACAAAAAAATCGCGACATGAATCTGGAGCCCTTGTTCAAGACCTGATCGGTCGCGGAAAAATTGTTTCGATTGATAGCAGGCACTATTCAAAGAATCAAGTTCCGCGGCTGTTCAGGTAATCCCGGCTGACATAGAGTGCCGCGATGCTGCGTGCTTCGGTGCATTCGCCGCTTGCGAGCAGATCACTGATTTTATTGATATCCCAGATAATCTGTTCCAGTTCCTCGGGTTCGTCTCCGGGCAGTTTTTCGGCATAGAGATCCTCGGCAAGTACAATATCGGTGGCATGTTCGAGATAACCGGGCGCTATCGTCATCGATGCAAGCAAGGTTAGCCTGCGCGCACCGAAGCCGATCTCTTCCTTCAGTTCCCGATTCGCGGCTTGGAGAATGTCCTCGCCCGGATCGGTTTTCCCTTTCGGCAGCCCGATTTCATACCGGTCGACCCCGGCCGCATATTCCCGGACCAGGATCACCGTATCCTGTGAAAGGACCGGAACAACCAGGACCGCCCCTCCGCCTCGAGTGCTTCGCGCGAGCCGTTCGAATTCGCGTTGCGTTCCATTGCTGAAGCGCAGGTGCATGGATTCGATCCGAAACAGGCGTGTTCTGGCCAGCGTGATCCGTTTCAGGACAGTCGGTTTTTCGGGCATGCGAGGTCCTTCGACTAATGTTTCATTGGACAATCAGTTCCCTTTCATTGTGACGGAGTATCGGTTGGTAGAACACGGGCGCTTGGTTTTCGGGTTTTTTTAGTACTCGCTCTGTCGTGCCGGGGGCGACTGTTCGTTTCAGGATTGCCGCGATTCGTACCGGTGAAAGGCTTTTTCTTCGCGGAAGATCTGGAGCGATTTCCGCGCGGCTTTTCCAATTCCGGAAGAAGCTCCGGCGTGATCGGCATCATGGGCAGTTTATGGCCGACAAAAACCTCGATTTCGGGCAGGGAATAGACGTATTCTTCACAAACCAGGCTGATCGCCTCTCCGCTGTTTCCGAGCCGGGCGGTCCGGCCGATCCGATGCACATAATCCTCCACTTCCTGCGGCAGATCGAAATTGAAGACATGGGTGACATCGGGGATGTGAAGCCCTCTCGCCGCGACGTCGGTTGCGATCAGAATCTGCAAAGCATCGCCCTGAAATTGCTTGAGCAGATCCTGGCGTTTTTTCTGCGGCACATCTCCCGACAGTAGACCGGGACTGAATCCGTTTGCGCTCAGGTAATCCTGGACCCGCTCCGCAGCTTTTTTGGTATTGACGAAGATCAAACAGCGCTCCGGGTTCTTTTCCCTCAATAGACCGACGAGCAATGAATATTTTTGTTCATTGGATGGATAAAAGGCAAATTGCTGAACCGATCGGGCCGTCATCCGTTCCGGTTCGATTCGCACCATTGCGGGGTTGTTCATATGCTCATAGGCCAATTCCAACACCCGGTAAGAAAGGGTTGCCGAAAACAACAGGCCCTGTCGTTTATTCGGCTTGGGCATTCGTCTCAGGAGGTATCGGATATCCTTGATGAATCCCAGATCGAACATGCGATCGGCTTCGTCGAGTACCACCACCTCGATCTTGTCGAGCCGGAAGATCTTTTGTCTATAGAAATCGATCAGCCGGCCCGGCGTACCGATCAGGATATCGGCGCCTGCACTGAGATCCGCAAGTTGTCGCCGGTAATCGGTTCCGCCATACACCAGACTGATCTTGAAGCCGGTGAATCGTCCCAATAATCTGGCATCATTCGCGATCTGTATCGCAAGTTCACGGGTCGGTGCGATCACCAGCGCGCGCGGATGCTTGCGGTCCGGAGAGCCCGCATGGGTCAACAGAGCCTGGAACAGGGTGACCAGAAAAGCCGCCGTTTTCCCGGTACCGGTTTGAGCCTGACCGGCCAGATCCCGCCCTTGCAATGCGATCGGCAGAGCAATTTGCTGGATCGGTGTGCAATAAATGTAATTCGCGTATTGCAAGCCTTCGATCAGGGGCAGGGGAAGTTCGAAACTCGTAAATTTTGTTTCGGTTAACACATTGTGGCCCATGTTTTTCTTGGTTCCTCGTTGATTCGATCTGGACTGGTTAGGCTGGATGCCGTCAAAGTCTGATTATAATACTTGAAAAATTTGTCCAACTAGGATCAAATGGACATCCTTCATTTACCGTTCCCCCGTTCGTCTTCCGGTTTTCTTAAGCGTATTTTATGCTATGGGGTGGCGGCACTTCGAAAACAACCCTGTGGAGAAAAGAGTGAGCGAAGCTATTCTTTCAGTAACCGACGATAATTTTGAGGATAACGTGCTGAACGCCGGTCGGCCCGTGTTGGTCGATTATTGGGCGGAGTGGTGCGGGCCATGCAAAATGATTGCTCCGATACTCGCTGAAATCGCAGCCGAATATCAAGATAAACTCACGTTTGCAAAGCTGAATATCGATGACAATCCAAAAACCCCGCAGCGTTATGGTGTTCGCGGTATTCCGACCCTGATGTTGTTCAAGAATGGAGAAGTCGAAGCGACCAAGGTTGGCATGGTTGACAAGAAAAATCTGGCCAAATTTATCGATACCAACATTTGATTCGGACGCCCGTCTTGCATTGAGTGCTGGACGGGCAATCAATACTGTGCTAGCTTTTAGCCTAAGTCCTTCGATCCCCCCTTGGAATATACGCCGGACTGGCGTCGCATCTCCCTTTAATCAAGCATAACTAAACCTGACTGCGGGGCTTTCGTGTCCTCATGGTTGCCGGAATTTGAACTCTGAACTCTGAATTATGAATCTTACCGCTTTAAAGCAACAACCCGTTCCCGAAATTATTCAGGCCGCGGAATCCCTCGGAATAGAAGGGGTCGGCCGATCCAAGAAACAGGACCTGATCTTCGCCATTCTGAAGAAGCACGCGAAAGGCGGAGACGATATCTACGGAGATGGAGTTCTCGAGATTCTTTCAGATGGATTTGGTTTTCTGCGCTCTCCCGACTTCTCTTACCTGGCCGGCCCGGACGATATCTATGTTTCGCCGAGCCAGATCAGACGTTTTAATCTGCGTACCGGAGATACCATTTCCGGCAAGATTCGACCTCCGAAAGACAATGAGCGTTATTTCGCGATGCTCAAACTGGAGAAGATCAATTTCGATTCGCCCGAGAATACCAAACAAAAGCTGTTATTTTCAAACCTGACTCCGCTGTTCGCAAACCAGCGCTTTACGCTCGAGATGGGCAACGGGACCACCGAAGATCTGACCGCGCGCGTGATCGATCTGGTGGCGCCGATCGGCAAGGGCCAGCGCGGGCTGATCGTGTCGCCGCCGAAAGCGGGCAAGACCATGATTCTGCAGAATCTCGCGCATTCCATCGAATTGAACAACCCGGAATGTGTAATGATCGTCTTGCTGATCGATGAAAGGCCCGAAGAAGTCACCGAAATGCAGCGTTGCGTCAAGGGCGAGGTCGTTTCCAGTACATTCGATGAGCCGCCCACGCGGCATGTCCAGGTCGCGGAAATGGTGATCGAGAAGGCCAAACGATTGGTGGAACACAAACGCGATGTGGTGATCCTTCTGGACTCGGTCACCCGTCTCGCGCGGGCTTACAATACCGTGGTCCCGTCTTCGGGGAAAGTGCTGACCGGGGGTGTTGACGCCAACGCGCTGGAAAGGCCCAAGCGCTTCTTCGGCGCGGCCAGGAACATCGAGGAAGGCGGCAGCCTGACCATTATGGCGACCGCACTGATCGACACCGGATCGAGAATGGACGAGGTGATCTACGAAGAGTTCAAGGGGACCGGAAACATGGAACTCCATCTGGACCGCAGGATCGCTGAAAAACGTATTTATCCCGCGATCAACATCAGTCGCTCCGGCACCCGTCGCGAAGAATATCTGGTCGAGCCGGAAGAACTGCAAAAATGCTGGATTCTACGCAAGATTCTGCATCCGATGGACGAAATTGCGGCCAGCGAGTTTCTGCTTGGAAAGTTGAAGGAAACCAAAACCAATGCTGCCTTTTTCGATTCGATGAGACGCTGACCGGGACGCTCGCCTCCGCTCGGTATCCGTTGCATTCCTGAGCCCGAGGCCTATTCCGATCCATCCTCGTTGTTGATCCCGAATTCATCGTCAGCGCTTCGATCCAGAATCGATTTTGGGATCGTTTTCTTGGCCTTGACCCCGAGTTCGACAAAACTGCTGGCTTTGCCGCAGCAGGTTGCGTTTGCCTTGGCTGAGTTTGTTCCGTGCGTTCTCGTTCTGCCTTTCGTAACGCCAGATGTTTTTTATGGTTCGAAGGGTTGCGAGCAGCGTGGTCGGGGTCACGACGATGATATTGCGCTGGAAGGCCTCCGAAAAAAGCGAATCGTCGTGTTCGAAAGCCAGCATGAACGCGGTTTCGATGGGCATGAACATTTGCACAAAATCGAGCGATCGGACTTCCCGGATATTGGAATAGTCCCTTTCGCTCAGGCCCTTGATGTGCGCTTTGATCGCCTGGATATATTCTGTAACCGGATTGACAGGATCGTACGGGCCGATTACGCGAGTGTGGCAAAAACCTTTTCCGCGGCGTCCAGTGTGGCATCGATGATCTCGGGATTATGCGCGGCGGATACAAAACCCACCTCGAAAGCCGAAGGGGCGATATAGATTCCCCGTTCCAGAAGACCGTGGAAAAATCGCCGGAAACGTTCCTGGTTGCAATTCATGACTCCCTCGAAATCCGCAACCGATTCGGCTTCGCTGAAGAGGATTCCGAACATTCCGCCGACCTGGTTCGCGACTAAAGGAATTCCCGCCGCGGAAGCCCTTTCGACCAATCCTCGGGCCAACCTTTGTGTCAGGGTATTTAAATCATCGTAAAAGCCCGGCTCGGACAAAAGTTCAAGTGTTTTCAATCCGGCGGCCATCGCGACCGGGTTGCCCGACAGCGTCCCGGCCTGGTAAACCGCGCCGAGCGGTGCGATCTGCTCCATGATTTCTTTTTTCCCGCCGAAGGCACCGACCGGAAGCCCCCCCCCGATGATCTTGCCGAGTGTCGTCAGGTCCGGAGTAATCCCGTAAACCTCCTGCGCGCCTCCTTTGGCTACCCGGAAACCGGTCATGACTTCATCGAAGATCAAAACGCTGCCCGATCGGGTGCAGCCATCGCGCAAGGCTTGGAGAAAACCGGGTACTGGCGGAATACAATTCATATTTCCAGCCACCGGTTCGACGATCACGCACGCGATTTGCCTGCCGATTTCGGAAAAAGTACGCCGCAGTGATTCGATATCGTTGAATTTGAGAGTCAGCGTCTGTTCGGCCACGACTCTGGGAACGCCCGGAGAACTCGGAACGCCGAGGGTCAGGGCTCCGGAGCCCGCTTTGACGAGCAGGGAGTCCGAATGCCCATGGTAACACCCTTCGAACTTGACGATTTGATCGCGCCGAGTAAATCCGCGCGCGAGCCGGATCGCGCTCATCGTGGCTTCGGTGCCGGAGTTCACCATGCGCACCAGATCCAGCGAAGGCACCAAAGAACACAATTTTTCGGCCATCAGGGTCTCGATTTCGGTGGGGGCTCCGAAGCTCAAGCCTTTGTCCACATAACGGTGAACCGTTTCAAGCACCTCGGGGTGCGCATGGCCAAGAATCATCGGCCCCCAGGAGCCGACATAATCGATGTAACGCTGTCCCGAGCAGTCGATGATAAAAGCGCCCTCGGCGGAATCGATAAAGATTGGAGTCCCGCCGACCCCTTTAAATGCGCGAACCGGCGAATTCACGCCTCCGGGAATAAAACGACTGGCGGTCTGGAACAGTTGTTCCGAGTCGGTGGTTGTGTTCATCAATGTTGATTCGAAGTGATTGAAGTCGTACCGGGCGCAATGTAACCACAAGACGCGGGAAATGCAAAATGGAATGTAACAATTCAGCGGGATTCAAATCAGCCATTTTATTTACCACAGAGTGCACAGAGAACACATAGAGTGCGAAGAGTCGGTTCATTCGCAACTAATCGGTAAGAACTGTTATGAGATTGCAACGCATAACATTTCAACGATCTCCGTGATCTCTGTGTCTCTGTGGTGAATAGTTGCCATGGAATCCCGGTGAATGCCTGGATAGTTGTACCGTTTATCGCACGACAGAATCCGCTGATCGGAAAAGTGGCGACAACGCGAGTGAATCTGTTATAAGACTGTTCATGAATAACAAAGGGCAGTTTACCGGGTTCACGCTGGTCGAACTCATGATCACTTTGCTGTTGGCGGCCATTGTGTTGAGCTACGGGGTGCCTTTGTTCCGGAATTTGATTCTGAATAATCGCCAGGCGGCGCACATGAACAATATTCTCACATCCCTGATGCTTGCTCGAAGCGAGGCATTGAAGCGCCATAACCGCGTGACGGTGTGTAAAAGTGCCGCTACCAGCAGCTGCTCGAACGCTGGAGGATGGGAGCAGGGTTGGATCGTCTTCGATGATCCGAACAATCCAGGCGTTGTCGATACTGGCGAAACTGTAATCCGGGCCTATGCGGGTTTTGTAAACGATGCGACGCTGCGCGGTAGCGCAGGAATTCGGAATAGTTTGACCTATGAATTGACCGGCTTTACCGCTCTGGCCGCTAATGAAAAGCTCGTTTATTGCGATTCGCGTGTCCCGATTTTCGCAAATGATGCTGCCAATTCTCGTGTGTTGGTTCTCAATCCAACCGGCCGGGCAAAGGTCGTGGCCGGAAATGATCCCGCAGTTGGCGCGGTGAATTCCTGTCTGGTGCCTTGAAGGTCTTCGAATGCTGAAGATAATTCCAAAGTCAAAACCCGAGTGGCAGGGCTTTACCCTGGTCGAAGTCCTGATCGCGGTGGTGATCCTTTCGATCGGGATGCTCGGATTGATGGGGCTTCAAACCGTCGCACTGCGTCAGAACAACTCCTCTCAAACCCGCACCTACGCGGTCGAATTCATCAACGAACTCGCGGACAGAATGCGAGCCAACCGCGCCGGTGTGGATGCCGACCGCTATGCCGACCCCTCGCCCGCTCCGCTCGCAACGGCCCCGGCCTTGCCCGCCGATCCGGGTTTTGATTGCATGAAAAGCTATCCCGGCGGAGGAACGCTCTGCAATCCGCAGGAAATCGCCTTGGCCGATCTCTTCGCATGGAAGAGATCGGCGGCCTTCATGTTTCCGGGTAGTCAAACCACCGTCACCTGTACCGACAGCCAGGACCTGGGGTTTACCGATGCGGATGGAGACGGAATCAACGATGCGGATACCGATAACGTCTGTACGGACGGCTCCCTGTTCGTAGTTTCGCTGAGTTGGGTCGATGATCGCGGAGCAGCCCCAGCCCCGGTAAATTTTCGGGTCACTTTTGTACCATGAACAAACGGCCTGACAAACCTTTCTGTCAGCACGGCATGACCATCGTCGAGATCATGATCGGCCTCTTGTTGAGCATGGTATTGAGCGCCGGGGTGATTCAGATTTATGTGAGTAACAAGCAAACCTATTACCTGCAGGATGAAATGTCCAGGCTGCAGGAGAACGGGCGCTTTGCGATCGAGGTTCTGCAAAGAACGATCCGCGGCGCGGGACTCGAGGACGGGCAGGTATTTGTCGATGTCAACACCGTCGATGCGAGCGATCCGCCGACAGCCTACAACCCGGCGAATCCGGCGATCCACACCAGTTCGAACGACAACATCGAAGTGGTCCGCAACGGCTGGAAGGATTGTGCCGGCACCCCGGTCAGCACTCCTCCAGCAGATGCCGTACCGATCACCGAATTTTTTTATATCGACGCAAGTAAAAACCTGGCTTGTTTCAATGGCGTTGTCGTGGCCCAATTGGTTGAAAACGTCGAAACCATGGAGATTCTCTACGGCGTGGACGAGGATGGAGACCGGAACGCGGATCGTTATAGAACCGCAACGCAAGTGACCGGTGCGAACGCCTGGTCACAGATTGTCAGTGTAAGGATTGGATTGGTTTTAAGTACCAGCCTGGACGAGTCACGCAGTCGGATTGTGCCGCAACCGATGACCTTTCCAACGGTCACGGCTCATCCGCTGCTCGCGGCATTCCAAACTAATAATGCGGGCCAACCGGCGTTGTTCGACAGCGGCGATGCCGATCTATTGCCGGACACCAATATCGCGCCGGATAAACGATTGTACCGGGTGTTTACCACCACGATCGCGTTGCGGAACCGCGTACCCTGAAATCGGAAGAAAATTTTGTTATGAAAACACTTGATAGAAGACCACAAGAACAGACCGGTGCAATCCTCGTAGTCAGCCTGGTGTTACTGACCATCATGACGCTGATCGGAATTACCGCGATGCAGACAACCATCCTGCAGGAAAAGATGGCCGGCAATTCCCGTGATATGAATCTCGCATTCGAGGCCGCCGAAGCCGCAAACAGGGAAGGTGAAAATTGGCTGTTAGGGCTTACGACGATGCCCGACCCGCGTGCCTGTAACTCTGGTATCTGTTTGTTATGGAACGCTGAAGGGAGCGCCACGGCATTGTATTCCGCCACGGGTGCAGCGTTCTATACCGATCCGCTGCTCTGGGGAAATGCTCGGTCGTCAAGTATGACAACCCTGGAAGGTGTCCACACTCCACCTTTTTTTGTGATCGAATTTGACGAACACCAACGGGACAGCCAGAATCTGGGGCAGCAACAGGATCTTCAGAATAGTCGCAGCGTTTACCGGATAACTTCGAAAGGGACCGGTGGGACCGATGCCGCGCAGTCCTTTGTCCAGACCCATTTTGCGAGGCGCTTTTGACCATACCACCTGGCGAGGCTGAATGAAAGGTAGATCGGTATGAACTGTAATTCCAAAATTTTCAGTTGCCTGATCTCGGCGTTATTTTCGGGATTGCTGATGGTATCCGCGCAGGCCCGATCCACTCCCCTGAGCCTGAGTCAGGTCCCCTTGGTGCTTGGAGGCAGTGTCGACCCGAATATCATGTTTCTTTTGGACGATTCGGTCTCGATGCAATGGGAGTTCATGCCGGACAGCATGACAATGGCCCATTTTGTCTACCCCAGCCGGAACGGAACTTACGGCGGTCCCGGCGATACCAATATCGTTACGGACTTTTACCCGAATAACCCGAATGACCCTGACAGCATTAATACCATAAGAAGTCGTTCTTCGGTCAACAATGTCTTGTATTACGATCGGGCTGTCAGGTATTTACCGTGGCTTCGGTCCGATGGCTCGCTATTCCCCGATGCTTCGATCACCTGTGCTCCGCACAACCCCTTCGACCCGGCGCAAGGTTGCCGTAATCTAACCGTAGACAATACCGAATCCGCTACCTGGGTCGCCCCGAATGGAAACCTGGCAACCTTTACGCAGACCTTCTGGCCTGCGATCTTCTATTTTTTTGACGGGGGGAACCCTCAGGATCCTCTGAGTTACGCCTACGATGAAATCCGGCCGACAAACAACCAATATGTTGCTGCTCCAAGCAGAACCGATTGTGCCGCGCCGTTTTGTACCTATCAGCAAGAAATCCAGAATTTTGCCAACTGGTACACGTATTATCGTTCACGCATATTGGCGGCGCGGGCCGCCGCAGGGCGGGCCTTTGCCAATCAGGGAAGCCGGCTCAGAGTCGGGTTTGCCTCGATTAATCAGAGCAGTGCGACGATCGACGGGGTCACGAGTCCGGGCGCCCTGATACTCGGCGTGCGCACGTTTTCAGGCACCGATCGGAACGCATTTTTTGACAGACTTTATGGCCAACCGATCCCGATCGCCGAGACACCGTTGCGCCGTGCGCTCGACGATATCGGTCAGTATTTTGAACGTTCCGATAATCCCGGTCCCTGGGGAGCGGTCCCCGGCACGAATGACCCTTCAGCCCATCTGGGTTGCCGTCAATGCTACAACGTGATTATGACAGACGGATACTGGAACGGCGCGAACGCACCAACCCCCGGGGCTCAAGCGAACGTGGATGATCAAAGCGGACCTGCGATCACCCATCCAACGAATACTGCATTGAATTTTCAGTATCAGCCCGGCCCTCCGTTCCGGGACGATTTTGGCAATACGCTCGCGGACGTGGCGATGTACTATTGGAATCGCGATTTAAGGACGGACCTGAGCAACACGGTCCCGGCCAGCGTGGCCGACCCGGCCTATTGGCAGCATCTGGTTAATTTTGCGGTCGGTCTCGGGGTTACCGGTTCCCTGAATCCGGCAACCGATTTGCCCGCTTTGAGCGCGGGTACTCTGTCCTGGCCCGATCCGCTCGCGGCTCCAGCGAATAAAATCGATGACTTGTGGCATACGGCCGTGAACAGCCGGGGCGAGTTTTTCACGGCGAACAACACGGCTCAGTTTTCCAACGCCTTGTCGAATACTTTGAACAGAATATCGGGTCGGATCAGTTCCTCGGCATTTTTAAGCCTGAGCTCGGGTACGGCTGGTGGCAATAACTTTTTTTACCAGGCAGAGTTCAGCAGCATCAATTGGTCGGGAAGATTACGGGCTCTTCCAATCAACAGCAACGGGTCTTTGGGTGCCGCTGTTTGGGACGCGGCCACGGCCATAACCCAGCAGACTTTTGTCTCGGGTCGCAGGATCATTACCTTCGATCCGGCTCAGGGAGGAATACCGTTTCGATTTGCGAACTTAAACAGCACGCAAAAGACGGCGCTGGATATCAATCCGGTATCGCAGGTTGCCGACGGGCTGGGATCGCAACGGCTGGATTATTTGCGCGGGAACTCTTCCCGGGAACAGCGTAACGGCGGTAGTTTTCGTAACCGGCCATCGGTTCTCGGCGACATCGTGAACTCCAACCCGGTATTTGTCGGGCGCGCAAACAATATTTTCCCGGATCTGTGGGATGATTTGACTATTGTCGGGGATAGTCCGGCGGAAAACTCCGTGCCTTTCAGCGGATTTCGGACTACCGCGGCAACCCGACAACAAATCTTATATTTCGGAGCCAATGACGGCCAACTGCATGGAGTGGATGCGGGTTCCTTTAACACGACATCCGGGACTTTCAGCAAAGGTACCGGGGAGGAAAAACTAGGCTATGTCCCCGCGATTCTGATTGACCAACTGAACCGCTTGACCGACGTGAATTACATCCACCGTTATTACGTCGACGCAACGCCGACCATAGGCGAAGCATTTTACGGCCAGAGTTGGCATACCGTGCTTGCCGGGGGTCTCGGCGGCGGCGGGCAGGCAATCTTCGCGTTGGATATCACCGATCCTGCACAATTTGCCGAAAGCAACGCCGCGAGTCTGGTGTTGTGGGAGTTCAGCGACGCAAATGATCCCGATCTGGGTAATACCTACGGTCAACCGGTGAATATCGTGCGCTTGCACAACGGGCAATGGGCGGCGGTTTTCGGGAACGGATACAACAATACGGCGCCTGACGCAAACGCGAGCGCCACGGGAAATGCGGTCCTGTTTATCGTCGACCTCCAGAGTGGAAACCTTATCCGGAAAATCGATACCGGTCAGGGAATGGCGCAGGACCCGAACGGCCAAAACCGGCCGAACGGTCTCAGCGTGCC
>JBOICY010000196.1:0-5644 GCA_050740335.1 Methylococcales bacterium
CTGGATGCTGAAAATCGCGGGAACCGGTCACTCGAGGAACCGTTTCCGGTGCCCCAACCTACTCTGTCGAAACAAAACCAGACGAGCGACCGGCAAAAACAGCCGGTAGATATCGGTCCGCCCGGTATCCCTGCGAAACCGATTCAATTAACTACTGTAGCAACTCCTCGGGTGAATCCTGAACAACCGAAAGCCCCCGTCGCGGGCTTACAGCGCGCCGAGAAACCAACCGCGATTCCTGCGACGCCGGCAAACGACGCCATCCCTCTGCTTGCCGGCATGCCCTCTGATTTCCAGCGCGAGGTTCCGTCGCTTAATATCAATGTTTTCGTGTATTCCGAAATTCCCGAGGAACGATTTATAGTTATCAATATGTCCAAGTATCTTGCCGGCCAAAAAATCGACAGCGGCCCGGAAATCCTCGAAATCCGTCCGGATAGCCTGGTCTTAGAGTATCTCGGACGGAAGTTCCGGATCAAGCGTCCTTAAATTCGGCCGATGCTACTGCGTCACAATTCCGTCGCAAGGGCGGCATTCGCGCCCGCCAGAACATCCCCCTCCGCAAGAGCACATAGCCGAATTTATCGGCGCAGGGTAAGACAGCGTCTCGCACCTTGAAAAGCGAAGCGCCGTTTTGCTTTCGACCTTCATAGGAGATATGCAGCAAATTGGCGTCCATGGAAGCGGGGCTTTTTTTGCCGTGTTTCTTCTCGACCGGTATTCCGCGCGACTCGGCATAGGCGAGCAGGGTCTCCCGTGAAGTCAGATCCCATTCGCGCCACGGAGCGATGACCCGGATATCGGGGCGCAGCGCGTAGGCACCGAGTTCGAATCGCACCTGGTCATTCCCCTTGCCGGTCGCGCCGTGCGCGATCGTACTGCTCCTGCAGCCATTTCAGGATCACCGAGGTATCGAGCCCTCCGGAATAAGCCAGGACGACTTTATTGACATCAGCCTTCGACATTTTTCTCTTACTCCGTATTCACCGATTCGGGCCGGCATTATAGCGGATCGGTAAGACCGGCTTAATACGTTTATAGAAAAAATGTCAGACCACTCACGAATACTTTAAAAGTTGACAAACAAAGATCCCATGATCAAATGACGCATGATGATATTCCGGTGCCTGGCGTCATCCAGGTATTGGTTTAGATAACCGAATCCCATGCGTACATCCGGCGTAAAATTCCAACCCAAACCAGCGAAGGCGCGGCTCGATATGGAATGAGTGCATGAAGCGGATCATTTGCCTGGGTCTGACGCGAATTTTGTTATCGTTTCCGGGCAGGAAATTGGATTCGACCATGGTCCTGAACGTGAACGTCCCGAGTTCGGTCGGCAACACATAGCGGCAAGCCGGCCAGACATCTTGTTGTAAAACGTAGGGCTTGCCGACATTTTGGGTAGGCAACCAAGTATAACCCGCCCAGATGGTTGCACGGTCGCTGAGCGAATAACCGACCGCTGCGCGGACCCTGCCTTGATACCAATGGTTCCAGTCATCATCCCAACGCGATTGGCCCTCGAGCCAAAAGCGAGTTTTCGCAAGGCTTGGATCGATGACTTTAAGACTGCCTTCTGTTTTTTCTGGTCGGGGCCTGCATTAAATAGCCAGTAAAAATGCTGGTTGCAAAGCATGATTTTTAAAACTACTGTAAAAGTTACTGCATTTTTTGGTTGTAGCCCCTCGAATTTAGATCGGTTGGACTCGCCCGTTCTTTTCACCGCCGAAAATAGGGAACCGGCTCAAAGCCGCGCCAGATAACGGTTTGAGATTTTCATTTTTGGGTCTTGGGCACAAATACAGGCGGGTTGAGGTGCTGTGCAACGAACACCTCGGGAACTGTTTCGGTGTTCATTTCAAGATCGAATTCAATAACAGCATCCCGGCCGTTCCTCCTCTCGAAAAGAGTACAATTACCTGAGTTGTAATCAGCCGGTCGTAAGTTCGAATCTTATCGCCAGCTCCATAATTTCAATGATATGAAAAAATATTTCGACAAGTCTTTTTAGTTTGTAGACACAATGTAAACAATTGATAAGGCTCCTGGCACTAGCATCGGATCTGGTGTACCGAACCAATTTTCGTTATTTTCTCTAAATAGCGTACCTCCTTGTGGCTTATTCTCGCAGCTAAAGCCCACCCACCCGGTAGAGCCAGTGGTTTGAACCTTGTGATGGAAAATTAAAGAGCGAATTTTGCCGAACCGGCTTATTTGTCAGCCGCGATCCATCGCGGGTTGAATGGCTAGTTTCGGCAAAAAGCTGTCGGTTATATCGTTCTGTTCAGTGATTGGCATCGGAAGTTCGGTGCAAAGTCGCGTCGGGACTTCACGTCCACCGTCAGTACCTCATCAACGTGGCCGACGTGCCGATGCTGTCACTCGCCGACCTTATCGCACTGCCAAATAGTTACGCAACAATTCATCCATGTGTCAACTGACATATTTTTTGAAAAATATCTTTATATAGAATGCTATCTATATATATAATATGCTAACTCTAATTTTCAAAAAGACGACATGCGAACTTCCGTTATGATCGACAAGTCCATTAGCCAAGGAATATGCCAGCCCCCGCCAACAAATGAAGTCGCTGGCTTAGGCGTGGGCAAAAGTCTTTACGCCGTGGCCAAGATGGAACTGCTAAACTTGGCTCAAACCCTTCCCGTCGGAGCCATACTTCCAAGTTATGCGGAGTTAGCGGAGAAATTAGGTTGCTCAGTTGCGCCGATCAAAATGGCCGCCAGAGATTTGCAGGTGACCGGCATCCTATCGCTCCGGCGCGGGCGGCATGCAAAGGTGCTTTGGAACAACAGCTTTAGCCGGAGTGCGCGCAGCAATGGAAAAGGCATCGTCACCCGCCCTGTAGAAATGAGTTGCCGCCCGCTTGGCCCGCTGGAACAAAGCATAGCGGATGAAATGGGACTTGAGGCCGGTGGGGAGTGCATTGTTAGCGAGCGCATCCGTATCGTCGATGGTAGGCCGGTCGCGCTGCAAACCACCTACATCCATCCAGGCTTTTTCGACGAGCCTAAGCTGTTTTTTTTGCAGAACGACGTGGTTGGAGGCTCCCTCAGCAAGGTGTATGCACAACTCGGTTTCCGCCTTCTCAGCGTCAAAGCATTGCTAAAACCAGGCTTGGCAGATGACCGTGAACGCAGGCTGCTAGAATTGCCCGAGACGGCTCCGGTGCTGCGCTCGCGCCAACGGACGATCGTCGAGAAAAATGGCCGTGGCGAGGTGCTTGAAATCATGATCGCAACTTATACCAAAGACATCGACTACGAAGTGGAGCGCCTGCCCCGCTGGATAGACGGGGAGTTGGCTCATGGCTGAGTCCCCTTCTTTTTCGTTCGGCACCTACTATGAAATTACCATTAGCGCCTATTGCGGCGCGGCCTTGTCCATGCCGGCCATAGGACTTGGCCTGTCGATGCAACCCAAAGATCTGTTTGCCGCCGGCGAGATCTCCACTGACGGCAAATACACCCTGGAGCAACACCTTACTCATCTGCAAGCGTCAGGCAACCTAGAACTCGACAGCCCTTTGTTGGTTTTCGGCGCGCGTAACCTGTGTGTGAACTGGCGCTCGCCCGCCGTCCTCAACGGCAAGGTGTATGCCCTGGAAGGCGAGGAGCCATTGCGCAGCCAAAGACCGTACTATGGGATCGGGCTGCGCAATCGACGGCTTGCCTGTAATACGCTGTTGGGCGGAGGTAGCGAGCCTGCAGACTGGGATTTCTTCTGCGCCGGTGTGCCGGTGCTATGGGATGGATGGGAGGGCGGGCGGCTGCTTGACCTAATGCTGTGCGAAGCGTCCGACCACTCGCATCTATTCGACTTGCCCAGAGGCAAGCACCCCGCCGCGACCGACGCCACCCACCAAGCCTGGCAAGACTTGCATACTGTTTTCATCGAACAGCTATATGTCTCCCAGGCGGAAGCTACCGCCGCAATGCGCAACGCTATCGAAAGATTTGTTAAACCCTTGGGCCGCAGCGAAGACTATTTCCACTCAATCATCGGCGTGTGCGACGATGGTGGTTTGGTTTATTTGGCCGCACAAGGCCGTTTGGAACACCTTGGTCAGATCATACAGGGGCACGGCTGCCGCCGTGCGGTGTGCATGGAAAACTCAGGATCCGTCATGCCGACGTTTTTGCCTGACGGAGCCGAGGGCGAAGCGATACCCTTGGTCAGGGCGCCGAACTTCAGGCCGCGCGGGCGGGCGGTGATCGTTGTTAAATTGGATAACGGCGAATTTAAGTCGCAGTCTCTTTTAGCATTTCCAATACGATAGCTTTTTCTAAACAATTCTTAACGCAGAACAATTTTTCACAAGTTTTGGGATTTTGCCATGAGATCCATAGAAGCTAACGAAGCCGTTGTCAACCTTAATTCCTATTTTAAAGTAGAGGTGGCCAGCAACGTCTTGAGGATAGTTGTGGATAAATCAGCACAGGGGGAACATGCATCTTTCTATTTGAAAGGGGACACTATAGTCTCTTATTTTTCCTGCGATTTCGATGAAAAGATACAGTTAGAAATTTCTTGCTGGAGACATGCCTTGGAGCAGGCGCTTAACAAGGAGATTTCCGATGTACCCATTCTTAAAAGACTTTCCCCTGTCTTGTACGATATATACAGAAATCAATCGTGGCAAGAAAAATCATATGTTTTTGCACGTACTCGCCGTATGCTTTTGCTACTTGAGGCATTGCTTCTTGGAGACAAAAGCGCCAAAAATAATCCATATATCAATGAAATAAAAAAAGTACCAACAGAATCTTTGAACGAGTTAAACGCACTATCCAATCTTATCAAAAGTAAAACCATGCCGTTAAATGAAAAAGGGCTTGAAGGCCAATGCTGTTGAATTAAGAAGACACTAATTTTTCGGCGCGGTCGCGCTGCCATTTGTTGATCGGTTTTTTACAGACACGAGGACAGGACGGCCGTGGCGTTTTCGGAGCGTAGTAGCGAACGCGGGCGATCTCATCGAGCAGTTCGGTAAAGATGGAAATGGCGATTTGCGGTTGTTCGGCGGCCAGGAAAGCGGCTTCCGAGGCTAAGGTCATGACGGCATTTTTGAACTGCGGGGTTGACACTTGGGCTGCAGGTTGGCGGGAATCGTGGGCCATGAGGAGTCGCGCGATGACACTCATAATGAGGACTGCATAGAGTTCCTGGCGAATACCGTTTTCGGTGCGACTGTGGAAGGACTCGAGTCCGAGGAAAGTCTTCTCATCGCGATAGTGAGACTCGATGGCCCAGCGACGGAAGTAAAGTTGGATGAGGCTTTTGGCCGGGAAAGCAGTTGGATTGAACAGGTTGGTCAGCAAGACGGAGACGGTTCCATCGGGGCTTTCCAAGCGGATGGCCCGAAGCGATTTGGCCGCATCCCGATTGCGCAGGGTCTTGGGTTGGCGTCTGAGGAAGGTCTCGGTGGGATCGATCCAGAGTGTGGCCTCGGTTTGACCGGATCGAACAAAGCGTTCGACGGCGGGAAAAGTGGACTGGGCGGGACAGCGGAACACGTAAAAGCCGTCGTATTCGTGATCGAGGGTTTTGATGAGATCGAAGCTCGGATAGCCGCGGTCGAACAAGAGAATCCCGCCGGTCGGGATGCGCGGGAGCAAGG
>JBOICY010000197.1:0-14153 GCA_050740335.1 Methylococcales bacterium
GTACAAACGTCCGAGCATCATTCGGACCATGGTCTTGTCCGGATTGTCGGCCAGGAAATTTTTGATCCGGTTTTCGGCCTTCGCGGGCTCACCGGCCGCGATCAATGTATCGACCAGGCCCGCCAACGCGATTTCGGATTCCGGTAGCTTTTCGAGCGTTTCTTCGAATTCGGCTTCCGCGTCGTCGAATTTTTTATCGGCGCGATATAAGCGTCCCAGTTGAAAATCCGCTTCCGCAAGTTCGGGATGCGCGGTTTGAATTTCCTTTAATGTTTCCAACACCCCTTGCCGGTCTCCTTTCATCCCGAGTATATTGCTTTTCACCTGCAGCGCCTCGAGTGTATCCGGAGTGGTCTGCAACACAAACTCGACGTGCTCCAAAGCCCGGTCGTAGTCTTTAAGAAACGTCAGTACTCTGGCCAACTGCAATCGATAAGTCTTATCGGACGGCGCCAGCATGACAGCCTTTTCGAGATGGTCGCGGGCGAGATCGGTCTGGTTATCGAGTAACAGGGCCTGTGCCAACAGCCCATTCAATTTCGCGTTCTCCGGTTGATTCTGAAGGACCCTGCGCAGCAATCCGATCGCGTCTTCGGTGTCACCTTTCTGCAGAGCGAGCTGGCCTTTGATCAGCAAGGCCTGATTGTCTTTCGGATTCTCGCGCAGCACCTGATCGAGCAATTCGACCGCCTGATCCTGTTTTTGTTGTTTCAGATACAGCACCGCGAGTGCATTTCCGGCGCGCCATGCAACCGGGTCCAGGTTGTGATTTTCGATCAATTGACGATAGGTCGTCTCGGCTTTTTCGGGTTTCCCGCCGCTCGTATAGGCATCCGCGAGCATAAACTGCAGATCCTCGAATTCCGGGTTCTGTTGAATGGCGGATTGCAATTCGCTGATTGCTGCATCGATTTTGTTATGTTTGACGAGATAGCCGGCGGCTTCCTCCGTCCTTCCCAGTAAAAAAGATCCGTCCGCGTTTTTAGGGTCGATCTGCAGCACGTTCTTAAACTCGACCCGGGCTTTTTCGTAATTTTTATCGGACAGGTAACGTTCTCCACGCCCCATGTATTTCGCCTTCTTCTGTTCCGCGTCTTCGCAGCCGGTCAGTATCGTGATCAATACGACACAAAGCCAAACCGCACGCGAGGGCGCATGGTATCGCCGCATCGTTTCCGGATTGTGCTTTCGGAATTTCCGGGGCGCCTCTTCACGGTGCATAAACTTCTCCTGATTCTTAAACTGAATGGTTCAAAATGAATTGCGCGAAGGTTGGTGCGTGGATCTCGGGGCAGGGTCAATCCGGGACGAATTCCTTCAGTAGTCGGGTCGCCAATCCGGCGAATTCGGCCAATCTCTGATCCGCCCGCTCTAAATCTTCGTTTGCGCCGAGCGGCGTCGTCAATCGGATTAACCCGCCGTCTTTGCGCTGTTGGTTCAATCCGTCCCAGAATAGATACCACTTGATTAAAAGTTCGTTATTGACCACGCGTCCGCGTTGTTGTGTCCAGAAATAGACCAGTTGCCTGGTTTCGCCTTTTTCGATCAGGACTCGGAGCACCTCGGCATGCCGGTGACCGCCAACCATGATGGTTTTCCCCGGCAGGTCGGTGATCTTCCACCCGCCACCGGGCAGGCAGATGCGCGGTGAATGGATCGAGTGGCCTTTGCTTTGCGATGCGTAATAGGCGACGTAATAGTTGATCACGTGGCCGTCGTGATCTTCGTAATTGGCGAGCAGGTAATCGTCCAGTTTCAATTGATCCAGGAATTTTTGCTCCATGACCTCGGATCGTCCCTGCCAGGTACCGAAGCGCAGCGGAAATTCCGTGAAATATTTTCTAGCCGGAGCAATCTCTATGGATTTGTCGAGAATCCAGGGTAAGGACAGAGCAGAGGATAACAGAACCAGGCTGACAATGGCCGGAAGCGGAATCGACCTTTCCCGATAATTCGAGCCAGGTGGGGCCGGGGTCGGAAACGCCAGATTAAATACCTGCGCAAAACTTCTTGGTGGCTTGGCGATGCGGCTAAGGATTTTCAATTCGAACAGCAACAGAGCCATGCAAAACAAAAAAATAATCCATCCTTCGAAATCATGCAGGAAGCCCTCGGCAGCGCTTTGCCCGAAGTATTCGACCAACACCCCGATCACCCCGATGCGGAAACTGTTCATAAAAACCGTGATCGGCAGACTGGAAAGAAAAATCACCGCCCGCTTCCAGAATGCGTCCTGATATACATAGGCGCACAGAAAACTGAGACTCATGAACGGGAATAGATAGCGCAAACCGCTGCAGGCATCGACGACCTGCAGTTGGTATTGACCCAGATCGATTGCATTGCCTTCCAGGTAGACACTGATACCGCAAAAGCGGATGAAATCGACGCCGAGCGCCGAAGACACAAGCCTCAGTTGCAACGACAGGTTGTTGTACAGGACATTGGGCAGCGGGATCATGAACACCAGAAAAAAAAGCGGGCTCCAAAGTTGCTTGAATCCTTTGGCACCGGTGAGTGCAAGCACAAATCCGGCTACTTCGATCAAAAATGCGTATTGGATGAGGATGTTCACCGAGCTCAATTCGGCGAGTACGACAAGCACCAGACTCAGCGCGACGACGCCAAAACCATACCAGGAACCCGTGAATTCGATGCGCCGCAGCGTTTTCGATTTTTGCTACATCAGGAACAGCGAAATCAATGGAAGCATGAAACCGTGGCTGTATTCTTCCTGGCTGGTCCATCGACCGATCATCATTTCGATCCCGTCACTAAATACCACGATGCTCACACCGAAGGCCGCAATCAGCAATAGCCACAGTGGAATAGACGGTTTCCACAGTTCTTCAGCCTCTTGAATAGGGGTCGATTCCCGAGGATTTATCGCGCGATCATAAGTGACCATGATGGGTTCGGAATTTGGTGTAATAATGGGGGCTTAGGCGAAGTGGACAAGGCAATCTAATGGTGAACCGAATAACAATACTGAATTTTCTTTAAAAATCCTTGACCATTTCCCCATCGAATAGATGATCGAGCGATTGAAACCTTGCGATTTGAACATTAAATGTTTCGGATCCTAACGGAAGATAGAAAGAAGAACAGTTCCTGGATTCAGTCCATGAGCGGGTTACCGGGCTCGCTCGATCGCGGCCTGGATTGCGGCTCCCAATAACGCGGTTCGGTCGTTCAGGATGACTTTGACCGGCATGTCCCTGAGCAGGGCTTGCATGCGTCCTTTCGCGCAGAGTGGTTGCAGGAAACTGTCTTGCCCGAAGAGGTGCGCTAGTTTGGGCGCGATTCCTCCTCCGATATAGATGCCGCCGCTCGCCATCGTTTTGAGCGCCAGATTCCCGGCTTCGGCACCGTAATATCTCAGGAACAGCCGCAGGGTTTCCATACAGCGCGGGTTTGCTTCGGACAGCGCGGCGTTTGAAACGGCCGAGGCGGCAGCGCCGCTTTCTTTTTCCCGCACGAACCAATCCGGTTCGGGTTCGGTATGCAGCCGCTGACCTCGAACATCGATAATCGCAAACCGGATTCGAGTTCCACCGATGTCGCCCGCGAGTACGTTCATTAAATAAGAAAGGCCGATTCCGATTTGTCGGAAGGATAGCGCGCGCAGGCACCGGCGCGCATCGATCCCGAGTTGATGCTCCGAGTCACTCGATCGACTAAACCTGGTTCTGGCATGGCTTGGTCTTTCCTTCCGTGAGAACCCTTCATTTATTCAGCAGTTCGCGCGTTCAGTGCACGGAAATGATAATATTTAGCGGACTCCGTCCGGTACGAGAGCGGAACCGCGGGAGTGTTTGGGGTGCCCGACGAAAACAGTATCGCCCCCGAATCCGCGGTATTGTAGATTTCGGCTCCGGCCCGTTCAAGCCTTTCGACGGCTTGCGGGCGCGGGAATCCATAGCGGTTGCGGTAGCCGGCCGGGACCAAGGCGTATCTGGGATGGACTGCTCGGAGAAAGTCGAAGGTCGAAGAAGTATTGCTGCCATGGTGCGGAACCACCAGGTAATCGCTGGCAAGAAGGGTCCCGTAACGCTCGACCAGCGCGCGTTCGGCCTGTTTCTCGATATCGCCGGTCAGCAGAATACTGTTCGACCGCGAGGTGACCTTGAGCACACAAGAATTGTCGTTTTCCTGCTCGAAATGTCCGGCCAGGGGAGCCAGCATCCGGAATTCGATGCCATCCCAGACCCAGTTCTGGCCGGCTTGGCATTCGATAACCGGTTTCCAGTCGATCGAATTTCCCGGACTCGAATAGATCTTTTCGATATCGATCAGTTTGTTCAGGGAAAGGGCTCCGCCGAGGTGATCGTTGTCGCCATGACTGATTACCAATCGGTCGATCGAATCAATATCCCGGCTTCTCAGAAAAGGCGCAACGACAGCCGAGCCCATATCGAGGCGATCGCTGAAACGCGCTCCGGTATCGAAAACCAACGTATGGTTTGCGGTCTCGACAACCGCGGCCAGGCCCTGGCCGACATCCAGCAGTGTAAAACGGAACTCGCCCGGATCCGGGGAATTGACCGGAGCGAAAAACATCGGCAATAGCATCGGCGCGCCGAGCCATCGCGCCGGTACCCCGCGCGGTGCGAACAGCAGCAAGAGTCCCGTGATTGCGAGGACCATAGTAAGGAACGAAGGTGCTTGGCCCGGCCATTGGGCGAACGGAAGCTCCGAAAGCCATTCGAGATAGGGCCAGAGCAAATCCAGCACAAACCCGCTTGCCGCGAGCAGTGCGATTCCGGCTTTCGGAACGATCAGCATCAGGATGGTGCCAAGCAGACAACAAGGAACGACCAGCAGGCTGACGACCGGTACCGCGACCAGATTCGCGAGCGGAGCGATCAGGGACACCTGCTGGAAGTAAATGAGCAAAAGCGGCGCGAGTCCGGCCGCGGTCGCAATATGAACGCTCCGGACGGTTGCCCACCGTCCGGTTTTTCCGATTCTTCCGGCCAGGATGTAAGTGATGATCCAGACCGCCGAGAAGGACAGCCACAGACTCGCGGAAAGGACGGCCAGCGGGTCGACCAGCACGATCAATAACAAGGCGATTGCGAGGGTATGGCCCGGTGCAATATTGCGGCGCAGCAGAATCCCGCCCATCACCAGGCTGATCATGATGAGTGAGCGCTGGGTCGGCAGGGAAAATCCCGCCAGTGCCGAGTAACCGGCCGCGCTCAGGATCGCCGAGCCCGCCCCGACGGAAGGCGCCGGGACACGGAGTCCGCCGGTCCGGATCCAAAGCCATTTCGCGACAACCAAAGCCAGCCCGGCGACCAGAGCGATATGCAGACCGGAAATGGCGACCAGGTGAGCCGTGCCGGTCTTCCGGAAAACCTCCCATTGCTGCTCGGTGATACCGCCTTGTTCCCCGATCACCAGCGCCTGGATGATGCCGCCGGCCTGACTCGCCTTGAAAACTATGGATAAACGCTCGGCGACCGACTGTCTGCTTCGATCCACGGAAAGGTTGGCTGCGGAGTCCGGAAGCCGCCTCGTTTCAGAACTCTGCCGGACATATCCGGTTGCGCCATAGCCCTGCAGGTAGAGCCATTGTTCATAATCGAATCCGCCCGGATTCAGGTTGCCGTGCGGCTGTTTCAGGCGGACCCGGATGCGCCAGCGGTCACCGGCCCTGAGTTTGAGGCCGTGGGAATACCAACTCAACCGGACCTTTCCGGAAAAAGTTTCGTCTCGAAAGCCATCGATCGAATCGATTTTGAACCCGAAGCGATAACCATGCTCGAAAGCTTGAGGAATGCCGATTATCCGACCTTCTACCAGCAAGTCTTTGCCTTCGAATGCGGGCGACAGACGATCCTGAAGCGTGAGAACGCCCGCAGCGAAAGCCCAGGTCCAGCCCAACAGGAGCCAGGTTGCCGGCCGGCACTTCGGATAGCGGAACAGGACAGAAGCCGCGAGCAAGGCGGGAACCGACCATTCCAGATCGGGAAGCCTGGCCATCTGTTGCAGAATGATCACGCCTGCAACGAAGCAGAGTGTTGGGAAAATCATGATATAAAGCGTAGTCTGTCATACGCTTTTCATCGGTGCATGCTATTCATCCTGTAAACCGAAGCCATTGACCGGCGATTTGCTGTGCCGCGGAAACCCGGTATTGATCCGAGGGTTCAATGCTCGGCTTTTCCTTTGATAGCCGGATTTACCAACATGCGGAAAATTTTCAGTCGCTATTTGCCCGACAACGCGGCGCTAAAAAATCATCCTCATCTGCGCAGGATTAAGCACTTGCTGGAGGATCCGAATCTTTGGCATCTGAACCGCCGGTCGGTCTCGAAAGCCTTTGCGATCGGTTTGTTTTCGGCCTGGATTCCGAGCCTGGGTCAAATGTTCATCGCCGCGGTCGGAGCGATCTGGTTCAGGGCCAATCTGCCGATATCCGTTGTGCTGGTTCTGATCACCAATCCCCTCACGTCTGCGCCCTTGTTCTATTTTGCGTACCTGGTGGGTGCCCGGGTTCTGCGGACACCGAATCCGATCGAGTCGATCAGTTTCGACTTGAATGAAATCCTTTCCGTACTCGGGGAAGTCTGGCAGCCTTTTTTATTGGGTTGTTTGATTGTCGCCTCGGTATCGGCGGTCGCGGGTTACGCCGCAGTGCGGCTGTACTGGCGGCATTTCGTGATCAAACGCTGGAAACAGCGCCGGGCCGCACGCAAGCCGAGAAAAAGAGGAACTGGCCCCTGCTCGTGACCCGGCCTGGTTGTCCCGAACCTCCGGCGGTGCCCGGAATTTCGTTCGTTTCCGAACCAAAACTACCTGAATCCGACCGAGGCGGGAAGTGAGTTCAAGTCGTTGACGAATCGTCCATCTTCGAGGTGCAGTACGGTATCCATGCGCCTGGCGAGCGATTCGTCGTGCGTAACGATTAAAAAACTGGTTCCCAATTCGCGATTGAGTTCCAGCATCAGTTGATAAATCTGTTCCGCGGTCTTGCTGTCCAGATTGCCGGTCGGTTCGTCGGCCAATACGCACTTCGGATGGTGCACCAGGGCTCTCGCGATCGCGGCGCGCTGGCGTTCGCCACCCGATAATTCACCGGGTTTATGGGCGATACGCTTGGCGAGACCGACCCGCTCCAACATCCGGGTGGCCATCTCTCGCGCGGTGTTGACCGGACGGCCCGCGATCAAGAGCGGCATACTGACGTTTTCGAGCGCCGTGAATTCTCCGAGCAGATGATGAAACTGATACACAAATCCCAGTGAACGGTTTCTGATCTGGCCGAGCTTCCTCGCGCCGAGCCGGTCGAGTTCGACGTTGTCCAGAATGACGCGTCCGGAAGTCGGAACATCCAGTCCGCCGAGAAGGTGCAGCAAGGTACTTTTGCCGGAACCCGACGCGCCCATGATCGCGACCCTTTCACCGGAGCGGATTTCAAGATCGATATCGTTCAGAACTTCGACATCGAGGGCACCCTGGACGAATCGCTTGCACAGGCCCCGGCATTGCAGCACGATTTCCTTATTCATAGCGCAAGACTTCATTCATAGCGCAAGACTTCCGCGGGATTGGTCCGGGAGGCCTGCCAGGCGGGATATAATGTGGCCAGCAGGGCGAGCAGAAAGGCCAGCGATGTGATCTGATACACGTCGGACCAGATCAGCCTGGACGGGAGCTCGCTGATGTAATACACATCCGCGGGCAGGAAATGGACCCCGAAAAAGCGTTCGATCGCGGGAACGATGGTTTCCACATTCAGGGCCAGTGCCACGCCTCCGACCGTGCCCAGCAAGGTTCCCACCGCGCCGATTATGGTGCCAAGGACCATGAAGATACCCATCACGGACAAAGGGGTCAGACCCTGGGTGATCAGAATCGCGATATCGCCTTTCTTGTCCGTGACCACCATCACCAGGGTGGACACGATATTGAACGCGGCGACCGCGACAATCAATAACAGGATGATAAACATCACCCGTTTTTCGGTTTGAATCGCACGGAAAAAATTGCTGTGGGCATGGGTCCAGTCGGTGACGCGCAGGCTGTTGGGAAGAGTTCTGGAAAGATCCGCGGTCACCCGCGGCGCGTCAAACAGATCGGCCAGTTTCAACCGCAGTCCGGACACCGAGTCGCCGAGCCGATACAATTTCGCCGCATCGCCGAGATGAACCAGCGCGAGATTGCGGTCGTATTCGAACATGCCGACCTTGAATATTCCGGTGACGGTGAAACGGCGCAGACGGGGCAGGATTCCAGCCGGTGTGGAGGTGACCTGTGGGGTGATCACAGTCACCTTATCCCCGGGTATCACGCCCAGGTGATTCGCGAGTTCAATCCCGAGTACGATGCCGTACTCGCCGGGTTGCAACGATTGGATTTCTCCCGCGACCAGATTTTGTGTAACCTCCGACACCCTGGCTTCGAGGTCCGGTAATATGCCCCTTAGAATCGAGCCGCTGACCCGCCGCCCTGCGTTGAGCATGACCTGTCCTTCCACATAGGGCGCCCAACCGGTTATGCGGGGTTCTTTCGCCAAGGCCTCGTCGAGCGCACGCCATTCGTCCAACTGGCCGCTCCAGTCGGAGATGGTCGCGTGTGAGGTCATTCCCAGAATGCGTTCGCGCAACTCGGCTTCGAAGCCGTTCATGACCGAAAGAACGGTAATCAATGCCGTGACCCCGAGCGCGATGCCCAGAATCGAGGTCAGCGCAATAAAGGAAATGAACTGAGTACGGCGTTTGGCGCGCGTGTAGCGCAGCCCGACATAGAAAACCAGGGGTTTGAACATGGCGACCGATTAAACCATAAAGTTCCGCGGATGGGCGAATCGAAGCTGCCCTCCCCGATCAAGGAAGCCCAAGATACTGGTGGAAATTCTGAGGAATGAACGCTGCGTCAGGTTTTCTGGCAAGCCGGGCACAGTCCATACAGATACAAACAGTGATCGGTCAGCTCGAAACCGAGACGTTCACTGATTTCGGTTTGCCGTCTTTCAATGACTTCATCCTTGAATTCGGCTACCTTGCCGCATTTGACACAGACCATGTGATCGTGGTGCTCGCCGCGGTTAAGCTCGAAAACCGAGTTTCCTCCCTCGAAGTGATGGCGCTTGACCAGGCCCGCGGTTTCGAACTGGGTCAATACCCGGTATACCGTCGCCAGACCGATTTCTTCACCCTCGTCGAGCAGGGTCTTGTAAACCTTTTCCGCGGTCATGTGTCTTTCCCTAAGCTGGCCGTGTTCCAGGATTTCCAGGATCTTGACTCGGGGCAGGGTCACCTTCAATCCGGCGTTCCTGATATCTTGACTTTCCAACGCTGGCTCCGAAACGTGTGCTGGTGGATGAGATGGGGTATCATTCAGGGTTTCATCATCCGCTCGGAAACCCTGTTTCGAGATTCATGTCTAAGCATCTCATTTTTAGTACTGCCATTGCAAGTTTCATTTTGATTTCGTGTGTTTATCAAGTGGATGTGGAGCAGGGCAACATCGTGACCCAGGAAATGGTCGACCTGCTCGAACCGAACATGAACAAACGCCAGGTTCGCTATGTGCTTGGAACGCCGCTCGTGGTGGATGTTTTTCATCAAGACCGTTGGGACTACATATATTCACTGCAACCCGGAGGAGAAGCTCGCGAACAGAAACGGATCTCGGTACTCTTCGAGAACGACCGGCTAGTGGGTGTGCAGGGCGATTTTCGTCCGTCCAACGAAGCCCCGGATGAACCGCCGAAAGATACCACCGTCAAGGTGCCGAAGATTGAGCGGGATAAAACCCTGTGGGAGGCGATCACCGGGCTGTTCAGTTTCGACGAAGAATGACGGAAATGGCCCGCGCGCTGCGGGTCCTCACTTTATAATTTTCGCGGCTCGCCTTCTGCGGGCTTCCTTGGGATCCTGAACCAGCGGCCGGTAGATTTCAATCCGGTCACCGTGGGTTAATCGCTGATCCAACCCGCACACCGAGCCGAAGATTCCAACGCTGTTTCGAGCTAAATCGATCTCCGGAAACCGTTCCAGGATTCCAGAGCATTCGATCGCGGTTTTTACGCTGGATCCAGGCTCAAGATCGATCGACAAGACGACCTGTAGTTCGGGAAGCGCATAGGCCACCTCGATCGCTATGCGGGGTTCGAGACTCACGACCGGTAAAGATCCTTCGCGCGCTGACTGAAAGCGCCGACCAGGGTATTGCAAATCTGGCTGAACACCGGGCTGAAGGCAAGGTCGGCCAGTCTGCCCGCGAACTCGAAATCGAGGTCGAGAGAAATCTTGCTCGCGTCCTCCCGCAAGGGCTGGAAGGTCCAGACTCCCTCCAAGCGGTTAAACGGTCCTTCGATCATGCACATACGCATCGAACCTTTATCACGAAAAGTATTCCGGGTAGTGAATGATTTTCGAAGGCCGCTACGCGCGATATTCAGCCGGGCTTCGACGAGACCGTCCCGGCGGACCAATACTTTGCTCGATTCACACCAAGGCAGGAATTCCGGATAGGACTCGATATCGTTGACCAGATCGAACATCCAGGGCGCCGGGAAGCGGATCAGGGCATTGCGGTGGATATGTGTCATGGCTTCGTTTCGGGATTCTTAGAACGAATCCTGCGGTCTCCGTCCAGCATGGTTCGATTCATCAAAAGGAGCCGAGACCTTATGAAACAGGCCGTTCAGCAATACCAAGCCCACCCGGATCGGTGGGACAAAGCCTACCAAAACCTGCCAGGGCTTGTATATTTCCGGGATGAAAATGGTTTGACCTAAATCTGTAGCCTGTGGTTATTTGCAGTAAAATAGCAAAGTTTGAACGCCAAGTCAGGTAGGGCTCCGGCCCCGAATCGATCACGATGGGAAAAAAGAAAGCAAAATCCAAAAACAACAGCCAGACCATCGCGTTGAACAAGCGGGCCAGCCACGAGTATTTTATCGAGGAACGCTATGAAGCCGGACTGTCCCTCGAGGGTTGGGAGGTCAAAAGCATGCGCGAGGGCAGGGTACAATTGACCGAAAGCTACGTGCTCGTGAAAAACGGCGAAGCCTGGCTCCTCGGCATGCATGTTTCCGCGCTCACATCGGCGTCGACCCATATCGATCCGGATGCGATCCGCACCCGAAGGCTGCTGCTGCATCGCCAGGAACTCAGCAAACTGATTGGATTCGTCGAACGCCGTGGCTACACTTTGATTCCCTTGGCGCTATATTGGAAAAAGGGCCTGGCAAAACTTGAAATCGGACTGGCCAAGGGCAAGAAACTCCACGACAAGCGCGCGAGCGAGAAAGAGCGCGACTGGCAGCGCGAAAAACAACGCCTGTTCAAACAAGGTTAACCCGGCGGTGATGGCCATTTTCGTCACCGGAAACCTTGCCCGAAACTTTTTATTCGATATACTGTCCGATCAGAACAATACTCGGGGGCGACCTGGCTTCGACGGGGGTAGCAAAACCTGAGGTGCATGCCGAGGACACAGATGACCTCGTAAATCCTTTCTGTAATTTAAAGTATTCGCAAACGACGAAACTTACGCACTGGCTGCTTAACCCAGCCGGTCCTCTGACTGAAGCCGTGCTTGTGCGTTCAGGGTCTGTTCGCAGACTTTCAGGGGTCACTCATCACAAGACCGCGATGAAGCCTGTCCGGAGCTGATTCGCTAAATCTCTAACGGAATCGCTGTCGGCCTTCCCCGCCCGTCGGGTAGCCGCCAGTTAAATCAAAGTACGGGATAAGCATGTAGAGCCGAAGGCGTAGTGCTCGCGGACGGGGGTTCGATTCCCCCCGCCTCCACCAATTTAAAATCCAAGAAAGTCCAAAGAAGTCCATAAGCCAGTGTAAAAGCTGGCTTTTTTATTGCCAATCGTCTAAGGGTTTCCAAAAAAATGCCCCCACATCCAGGGCATTTCGGGGGCATTTCCGGAACCGTTGCGACCGATGCCCCCGAAATATCCTGGAAGCCGTGCCAAGTCTGGATTTGGAGGAAATGTTTCCATACGAATAGAATCGCGAGGATTGATCGAAACCGCGCGCCGTGCCTTGCAAAATTGTGCCGTCAGATTTTGCGGTACGGGATCGCACCGGGCCGCTGCGAGCGGGATATATCCGCCGATCTGCGGGGAGCATTGCCCCCGGGCAAAGGGCGGACATTTCCCGGCCGTTACCGACCCCGCGAAAGTCGGGGAGCTGCTGCGGGCGCTTCACGGATACCTTCATGTGCGACCTCTTCGATTCGGAAGTGAACGCCATAACCGTATTGACATCCGGGCGGTCAGCGTGGATCGGGAAAACAAAACCGTGACCTGTCAGGAGCGCGGACGTTCAAAAGAAAAACAGGTAGCATTCGATTATTTAAGCCGACTCGTCCGGAAGTTAGCCGGCTAACGTACGGCTCAACTATAAACTCTCTGCATCGGCCCTTTCGTGGGTTTTTGGGGCGAGTATCGTGTTTCAAAAACCTGCCTATTCCATTCCGGAAGCCCGCGAAATTGCAGGAATTTCGAGGACTTTTCTTTACAAAAGAATTTCCGATAGAACAGGTCCACGATTTCGGCGTTCCGGATCGAAAACGTTGATCCTGCACAGTGATCTGGTCGAATGGCTGGAGAGCTTAGCGGACAACAGCCCGCTGCGGGAGGTGGAAGGCCGTGAATAATCTTCCCGAATTCGGTTTTCTTCGCTTGCCGCAAATCATAGGCGACCCCAAAGCAACACCGCCGATTCCCGCGATTATTCCAGTCGGGAAATCGACCTGGTGGGCGGGTATCGAGTCCGGGCGATTCCCGCAGCCGGTCAAACTCGGCCCGCGTGGATAGGCGCCGGGACAACACCGGTTGTCGGATCAAGCGATTCAGTCAGCGGTGTCTTGAACGTGGTCGATGGTTTCTCCGACGACGGTGACCTGTCCCGAGCCTTGCTGGTCAGGAGCCCTCGAAACGCGGTGGCTCTATCATTCCTCAACCAGCACAATATTTCGATCGGCAATCGTGGCGGCGAAGCCTTCGGGATTCCGGTCGTCACCACCCAAGCCATCGATAACAGCACAGTAGTGCTCATCGATCCCGGCCGCATTCTGGTTGCCTATGGCGGTGTGGTACCGGATATCGCAGGTCAAATCAGCCTGCAAACTGGCACGGATTCGTGCGGCGATCCGGTTTTGATCTCGCTTTAGCAGAACAATCTGGTTGCAATTAAAGCGATTCGCCTTCTGAATTGGCTGCCACTGCCCAACAGTGCATCGGTACTCGGCGGAGTAGCCTGGTGAAGCCTCGTGAGATAACTGACCCTGCCGATCGCGCGCCAGATGAAGGACATCTAGGAAGGCGTGAGCGCGGAGGCGGAACGGCTGGCCCTGGCGGTCAATAGCGATCCGGATACGTCGCATATCATCGTCGATTACCACAAAGCAACAAGCAGCGGTTAGGGAAGGCAAGGAAATCCCGGTGATCGTCGGCACCGTGGACCTGGAAGGTGCGAACGTTGTCTGGTACGGTAATTTCTCTTCTTCTGCGATCAGAAAGAAGGCCGGGAAATGATGTTTTTGACACCGCTTCGACGCTCAATTCCAACACTTCCAACAGGGCCGATTCCAACCGTTCGCCCAGTGTGAAACGACGCATGCGAAGGAATTTGTCGATCTGGGGAATCAGCCACAACAGTAATTCGTGAGTCGCCTGTACCGCCTGCGGCGTGGTGTCTTTCAAGGGCTAGCCCCCAAAAAAATCGCGCCGGCCCTTCGGGCCGGAAAAACAAAGGGAAAAAGAACAAAGGACTATAAGTCCTGGAGGAGGCGGAAACCCACATTGCCGTTCCGGTACACGGTCAAGAGCCTGAAGCGGCCGGAGGAACGCAGGAACCCCGGTTGGAAGAGCCAGGAACCGCCCTGGAGCACGCGATCGGCGCAGTCGCCACCGCCTGTTTCCAACCAGGCCGCACCATTTTCGGGTGCATTTTGGTAATTTTCGTGCCAGCAGTCTTGCGTCCATTCCCATACATTTCCGAGCATATCGTGCAAGCCAAAATCATTAGGCGGGAAACTTCCCACCGGCGCGGTAAAGGGATAACCATCGCCGCACGGAAAAGTCTCCCAATTGAGCTTCTTGCAAAACCCACCAGAAAAATAAGGCCCGGTCTATGTCAATTGGCCTGAAAGGCCGATTTTTGAAAAATCCGAGC
>JBOICY010000198.1:0-3448 GCA_050740335.1 Methylococcales bacterium
GAATCCACCCCTGTGCGACCGGCTACCAACTTGAAGCGTGGGTCCAGGACGCTATGAAAAGAGAACTGTGGTTGTGGGTGCTTCGTCCTTTGCAACGGAGTAATTTCCATGCACGACAGTTCAACCACCGGGCGGCGGCTTCGGTGCGGAAAGACTTTAAAACAACAGATCATAAGGAGATTACTCCGTGAATAACACGCAGAACCTGCTTAGGGGTATTCTGGTGTCGGCCTGGTTTCGGGCCGGAATCGCCCATGCGGATTACACGCTGAATATGCCGGTAGGGGTGACCAAGATCAGCCGCGAGGTGCATGACCTGCATATGCTGGTCATCTGGATTTGCTTCGGAATCGGGCTGGTCGTATTCAGCGTCATGTTTTATTCATTCTATCACCACCGGAAATCGCGGGGCGCGGTGGCCGCGAGCTTTCACGAAAATGGAGCGGTCGAAATTCTGTGGACCTTGATCCCCTTCATCATCCTGATCAGCATGGCGGTTCCGGCGACCCGGACCATGATGGATCTCGACGATACGCGCCATGCGGACATGACGATCAAGGTGACCGGCTATCAGTGGAAGTGGCGTTACGATTATATCGATGAAGGATTCGGCTTCATGAGCCAGCTGGACGCTCAAAGCAATGCGGCGCGCCAATTGGGTTCGGAAATCGACCCGAGAAGCGTGGAGCATTATTTGTTGAATGTCGATCATCCTCTGGTCATTCCGGTCAACAAAAAGATCCGATTCTTGTTTACCGCGGCCGATGTGCTGCATTCCTGGTGGGTGCCTGAACTGGGCTGGAAAAAGGATGCCGTTCCGGGCTTCATCAACGAATCCTGGACATTGGTGGACAAACCCGGAACCTACCGCGGACAATGCGCCGAGTTGTGTGGCAGGGACCACGGCTTCATGCCGATCGTCGTGATTGCAAAAAGCGAGGAAGACTATTCGAAATGGCTCGCTGAACAAAAGGCCGCGCTCCAGGCGAGCAACGTATCCGCGCAGAAAACCTGGACCAAGGATGAACTGATCGCGAAGGGCGAAGAAGTTTATAACGCCAATTGTGCGAGTTGCCATCAGGCCAGCGGGGAGGGAATCCCGGGTACCTTCCCGGCCATCAAGGGAAGCGCCGTGGCAACCGGTGCGCTGGATAAGCACATCGAATTGGTATTGAATGGAAAAGGGGCGATGATGCCGTCCTTTTCGGCCACGCTTTCCGCGACCGATCTGGCGGCTGTGATCACGTATCAGCGCAATGCCTTCGGGAATGCTGCCGGCGATTTCGTCCAGCCTTCGGAAATTGCACCGCGGATAAAAGCTCCTCAGGAACAGGATGACGGAGACGAATAGCGGGTGATAAAAGCCTGTTCTTTTTGCCATCCGTAACGAATCGATAGTTTTCAAGTGACAGACATGAGGTAGAGATTATGACAGTGGCAGCGACGACACACGAAGATCATCAGGATCATGGCCCCGAGAAAGGCTGGATGCGCTGGATTACCACCACCAACCACAAGGACATCGGGACCCTGTACCTGGTATTCGCATTGGCCATGCTGTTCCTGGGTGGCTGCATGATTCTGACGGTCCGCGCGGAATTGTTCGAACCCGGGCTGCAATTTGTCGATCCGGGATTTTTCAATTCCATGACCACCATGCATGCCCTGGTGATGGTCTTCGGCGCGGTGATGCCGGCTTATGCGGGGCTCGCCAACTGGATGATTCCGATGATGATCGGAGCGCCCGATATGGCGCTGCCGCGCATGAATAACATGAGCTTCTGGGTGCTGGTTTTCGCGGTCCTGCTGCTCGCGAGCACCCTGTTCATGGAAGGCGGCGCGCCGGCGGCCGGATGGACCCTGTATCCGCCTCTGGTTCTTCAGGCCGGAGACAACCTTCCGTTCGCGGTGTTTTCCGTGCATTTGCTCGGAATTTCGTCGATTCTGGCCTCGATCAACATCATCGTCACGGTACTGAACATGAGAACCCCCGGTATGACGCTGATGAAAATGCCCTTGTTCTGCTGGACCTGGTTGATCACCGCATTCCTTCTGATCGCGGTGCTGCCGGTATTCGCGGCAGCGGTGACCATGCTGTTGACCGATGCGCATTTCGGCACCAGCTTTTTCGATGCCGCGGGCGGCGGAGATCCGGTGCTCTACCAGCACCTGTTCTGGTTTTTCGGCCATCCGGAGGTGTATATCATCATTCTGCCGGCCTTCGGCGTGATTTCGACGATCGTGCCGACCTTCTCGCGCAAACGCCTGTTTGGATACAGCTCGATGGTCTATGCGACCGCTTCGATCGCTTTTCTGTCCCTGATCGTTTGGGCCCATCATCAGTTCACGGTCGGCATGCCGCTGGCCGGGGAATTGTATTTTATGTACGCCACGATGCTGATCGCGGTGCCCACCGGTGTGAAGGTATTCAACTGGACCGCCACGATGTGGCGAGGCTCCTTGACCTTCGAAACCCCGATGCTGTTTTCGGTCGGCTTTATCATCCTGTTCACCCTGGGCGGATTCACGGGTCTCATGCTGGCCATGGCGCCGGCCGATTTTCAATACCACGACAGCTATTTCGTGGTTGCCCACTTTCACTATACCCTGGTGGTCGGAGGAACGTTCCCGGTGTTCGCGGCGGTTTATTACTGGCTGCCGAAGTGGACCGGTCATCGGTACGACGAAAAACTCGGGCAATTGCATTTCTGGCTCACCACGATCGCCTTCAATGTAACCTTTTTACCGCAGCATTTCCTGGGTCTCGCGGGAATGCCCAGAAGGATTCCGGATTATGCGATCCAGTTCGCCGATTTCAACATGATCTCGAGTATCGGCGCGTTTATCCTCGGTGGCTCGCAGTTGATTTTTGCCTATGTGGTCTACAAAGCGATCAAAGGTGGCGAAAAGGCGAGCGCCGAAGTCTGGGAAAATGCGAGCAAGATGGGGCTTGAGTGGACCGTGCCCTCGCCCGCGCCCTACCATACTTTCGCGAGCGCGCCTGAAATTGAATAACCTGGATTTTAAGCCGTCCGCGAGAGTATCCCCGGAGTCCAGGCGATGAAACTGAGCCATAAAAACGCCTTGCTCGCGGTGCTTATCGGCATCCTGGCTGCCGGCGTCTATGTCTATACGATCCGGAGCGTGCTATTCCGATGAACGATCCACGCGACTCCAGAAAACACGGGCCGATCGTCGCCAGACTGGTGTTGATGGTTGGGTTGATGTTCGGTTTCGGGTTTGCACTGGTGCCCTTGTACGATGTTTTCTGCGACATCACGGGCTTGAATGGCAAGCTCGGGAACGAAGCCGCAGCGGATCTGAAGTTCGAGATTGACGGAAGTCGAGAGATCTCTATCGAGTTCGTGACTTCCGTGAACGGGAATGCACCGATCGGGTTCCGTGCCGAAACCGCGAAACTGAAAATCAATCCGGGCAAGGCTTATAC
>JBOICY010000199.1:0-4612 GCA_050740335.1 Methylococcales bacterium
GATGATGGATAGCAAAGGGATCGGTTTCCGTTCCGTGACCGAGAATATCGATACCACCACGTCAGGCGGCAAGCTTGTCTTTCACATCTTTGGGGATTTGGCAGAATTTGAACGCTCGATCATCCGCGAGCGCACCCGCGCAGGCCTCGACGCGGCCAGGCCAGAGGGAAGAAGGGAGGGCAATGCTGTTGAATTAAGCCTTATCCATTCGCTTACTTTTATCCAGTTGCCACTTTTTGACCGGTTTTTTGGAGACGCGGGGACATGAAGATTGGGGAGATTTCGGGCGATAATAGCGAACGCGAGCGATCGCATGGAGAAGTTCGGTAAAAATAACCAAGGCAAGTTCGGGGTGTTGCGGCGTCAGCAGGTAGGCTTCTTGAGCTAAGCTTCTTGAGCTAAAGTGAGCAGGGCATTTTTGAATTGCGGTTCGGGAGCGGCGGGATCTTCGCTATCCACCAGGCAATACAGATAAGGTTCGGGTGATGACAGCCATAATCAGGATGGCGAACAGTTCCTGACGGACGCGGTTCTCTGTCTTGCTGTGGAAAGTTTCGACGCCGAGCGCGGTTTTTTCATCGCGATAGTGCACTTCGACAGCCCAACGGCGAAAATATAGGAAAATATAGATTGATGACGTCGTTGGCGGAAAAGCGGGGGTGGTCGAGCAGGTTGGTGAGCAACACCGACAACTCGCCATCGGGGCTGACCAAGCGAATGACGCGCACCGTGATCGGTTTCGACTTGGGCGGGGAGAGGGTAATCGTATCCTCGATCCGGCCGGACCGGGCGAATGCGCTCACTTCGCTGAAGCTGTTCAGGGCGGGACAGCGCATCAGCCAGTAGCCCGGGTAGTGGCGTTGCAAGTAGCCGAGGCAAGGTCGTAACTTGGATAACCTCGGTCGAACAGCAATATCCCGCCGTCGGGAATGTACGGCAGCAAGGCTTTCACTGCTTCGCGCTCGTTGGCTTGTGCGATCGGTTGAACCGTACGCGCGACGGGCAAACGGCGAAACACAGCATAAACGGTCGATACCAGGCATTGCGGATAATGGCCTTTGCCGGGGTGATCCAAGCCACGTATTAGCAGGGCTAATTTTTTCTATACAAATAACAGTGTATTATCAATAAGTTTCGTTAGAATCCGATCGACAGTCCAATTTCTGGTAAAAAATACCTAAAAATTAGTATATTACAGAATTTCAATGTTAAAAGAAGGTATTCATATCGATAACTTGCGTGATTGAACAGATTTGCCCTGACAGTGTATGAATTTCCGCTTGACAGCATAAACTCTTAATCCTATTATAGGCGGCTCGCATCATTGGTGCCGATTTGCTTTCTGGCAGGGGGCATGAATGGTGCGATTTTCTTGCACCTCGAGCGTGGGCGGTAACAGCGGGTCGTGACTTCGCCACGCTTGGCCGCCCATTTAATTCAGGTTTGGAGTAAGTCAGTTATGGCCACGATCAACCAGTTGGTTCGGAAGCCGCGTACAAGAAAGAAAGTGAAGAGCAACGTGCCGGCACTGGAGGCCTGTCCCCAGAAACGCGGTGTCTGTACCAGGGTTTATACGACCACGCCGAAAAAGCCGAACTCGGCTCTGAGGAAGGTGGCTCGTGTCCGGTTGACGAACGGCGCGGAAGTCACGAGTTATATTGGCGGGGAAGGTCATAACCTGCAAGAGCATGCTGTCGTGTTGATCCGTGGCGGGCGCGTGAAGGATCTGCCCGGAGTCCGTTATCACATCGTGCGCGGGAGCCTCGATACCGCGGGTGTCGAGAGCCGGCGTCGCGGGCGCTCGAAATATGGGGCGAAAAAGCCTAAACGCTGAAAATACCAGAATCATATCAATGTATGTCTAGAAGAAGATTTGCTGCAAAGCGCGCAATCAATCCGGATCCCAGATTTGGCAACGAAGCCTTGGCCAAGTTTATCAACATGGTGATGAACAGTGGCAAGAAGTCGGTTGCTGAAAAGATCGTTTACGGTGCGTTGGGGACGATCGAGTCCAAAGGGCAGCATGCGCCGCTCGATGTGTTTGTGAAAGCGCTTGAGAATGTGCAGCCTAAAGTCGAAGTGAAATCCCGGCGAGTCGGGGGTGCAACTTATCAGGTTCCAGTCGAAGTTCGGCCATCCAGAAGAACGACGCTTGCCATGCGCTGGTTGATCGACGCCGCGCGCAAGCGAAGTGAAAAGACCATGGCCCTGCGCTTGGCTGGAGAGATTCTGGACGCCAACGAAAATCGTGGTTCGGCAGTCAAGAAGAGAGAAGATACATTGCGGATGGCAGAGGCGAACAAAGCATTTGCCCATTACCGCTGGTAAGCACCCGGGTAGTCCAACAGAGTGAAAAGGGGATAGCAGTGGCTCGTGCAACACCAATTGATCGGTATCGCAACATCGGTATCATGGCGCACATCGATGCAGGAAAAACGACAACCACGGAAAGAATTCTGTTTTATACCGGGATATCGCACAAACTGGGTGAGGTACATGATGGTGCGGCGACCATGGACTGGATGGTGCAGGAACAGGAGCGCGGGATCACGATAACCTCGGCCGCGACGACCTGCTTCTGGGATGGCATGGACAAACAATTTCAAGAGCATCGTATCAATATCATCGATACTCCGGGACACGTCGACTTCACGATCGAAGTTGAGCGCTCGCTGCGCGTTCTGGATAGCGCCTGTGCGGTATTTTGTGCGGTTGGCGGCGTGGAACCTCAGTCGGAAACGGTTTGGCGGCAGGCGAACAAGTATCACGTTCCGAGGCTCGCGTTCGTCAATAAAATGGATCGCTCGGGTGCCGATTTTCTGCGCGTGGTTCGTCAGATCAAGGAACGACTGGGTACTAATCCGGTTCCCGTGCAGTTACCGATTGGAGCCGAAGTAAATTTTAAAGGAATCGTCGATCTCATCAAGATGAGGGCAATTTACTGGGACGAGGAAAGCCGGGGAATGAAGTTTGAGGAGCGCGAAATTCCCGCGAACCTTTTTGAACAGGCCCGGCAATACCGCGAGCAGTTGGTTGAAGCAGCCGCGGAGGCGAATGACGAGTTGATGGAGAAATACCTGGAAGAGGGTGATCTGACTGTCGAGGAGATCAAGAAAGGGCTCAGGGCCCGGACGATCGCAAACGAAGTCGTGCCCGCGCTTTGCGGTTCGGCGTTTAAGAACAAAGGGGTCCAGGCGATGCTCGATGCGGTGGTCGAGTATCTCCCGTCACCGGCCGAGGTCGCCGCGATCAAGGGTGTCCTGGATGATGCCGAAGAATCGGTGGCGGAACGGCTGGCTTCTGACGACCAACCGTTCGCGGCTTTGGCATTTAAGATTGCGACCGATCCCTTTGTCGGGGCCTTGACGTTTTTCAGGGTTTACTCCGGGGTTCTTCATTCCGGCGACACGATTTTCAACCCGGTGAAGCGGAGAAAGGAGCGTATTGGACGTATCGTTCAGATGCATTCCAATAACCGTGAAGAAATCAAAGAGGTTTGCGCGGGGGATATCGCCGCGGCAATCGGTCTGAAAGATGTCACGACCGGCGATACGCTCTGTGCCATCAACAATGTGATCACCTTGGAGCGCATGGAATTTCCGGAGCCTGTCATTTCGGTGGCCGCGGAACCGAAGACCAGGGCCGATCAGGAAAAAATGGGTGTCGCGCTGGGTAAACTGGCGCAGGAAGACCCTTCATTCCGGGTTCATACGGATCAAGAGTCCGGTCAGACCATTATTTCTGGCATGGGCGAGCTCCACCTCGAGATCATCGTCGACCGGCTGAAACGTGAATTCGGTGTGGAAGCCAATGTCGGCGCACCGCAGGTGGCTTATCGCGAAACCATTAAAATCCCGGTGGAGCAGGAAGGCAAATTTGTCAGGCAGACCGGCGGGCGGGGTCAGTACGGTCACGTATGGCTCCGGATCGAACCACGAGAAGCAGGTGCCGGGTATGAGTTTGTCAATGGCATAGTTGGTGGCGTAGTGCCCAGAGAATATATTCCTGCCGTCGACAAGGGTGTGCGGGAGCAAATGGAGAACGGGGTGATCGCGGGTTTTCCGGTGGTGGACGTCAAAGTAACCATTTTCGACGGTTCCTATCACGATGTCGATTCTAACGAAATGGCTTTCAAAATCGCCGGCTCAATGTGCTTCAGGGAGGGTGCGCGAAAAGCCAAACCGGTATTGCTCGAACCGATCATGAAGGTCGAAGTGGTGACTCCGGATGACTATATGGGTGACGTGGTCGGGGATATCAATCGCCGTCGTGGAATCGTACAGGGAATGGATGAAACCCCGAACGGCAGAGTGATCCGGTGTGAAGTCCCATTGGCCGAAATGTTCGGCTATGCGACCGATTTGCGCTCGGCTACACAAGGTCGGGCAACTTACAGCATGCATTTTGAAAAATACCACGAGGCCCCGACGACGATCGCCGAAGGCATTATCAAGAAGGCATCTTAAAACCGGCTCATCGTGAACTAGAGAAAGAGGAAACAGCAGTGTCCAAAGTAAAATTTGAACGCACCAAGCCGCATGTGAATGTGGGAACGATTGGTCATGTCGACCATGGCAAGACGACGTTGACGGCGGCGTTGACGAAGGTCATG
>JBOICY010000200.1:0-2389 GCA_050740335.1 Methylococcales bacterium
TTGCCCCGCGCCGAACCTCGAAAACGCGGCTCTACCAGCGGGACACCGGCCCCGAACGAAACCCGGCACGCGGCAAACGGATGCGAACTGGGCATGAACGAAGCCGCCCCGAAACTTGGCCGCAACCACGGAAATCCGGAAGGCAGATCCAAGGCCGGAAACCCGGCAACGACCCAAGCCCTCACCATCAAGCTCAGCGGACAAAGCGCCGCCCGACAACGCCCGGATTGGCGCCCCATGATCTCGGGAATCGTAGCTTACTCAAACTTGTCCCTCGATTTTTAAACAACCCGCGCACAGCGCACCTTTTTTCATCGCCGCGACGACTGATGCTCGATCCAGGCCTAACGATAAAGCTAAGCCGCGCCCGCGCGCAGGAAGTTGGGGCAAGCAACTGTTGTCCTCGGGCGTCGGCTTGAGCGCCGTGTTAGGCCTGGAATCAACCACAAACCTCACAACACCGATGTCCGACCGCGTTTGGTGCGCGAAACTTGACCTTGCCCACCGAATCCAAAGCCCGGTTGAAACCGCAGACCTCGAATTTGCGAACCAAACCGTTAAAAACCCGCCGCGCCCAAGACCTCGACCGTGGAACGCTGTGGACTCGATGCGAAGAGCGATGACGATTGTGCAGGCAACCCGCCGAACCCCGCAACGGCTTGCCCCGCGCCGTACCCCGAAAAGCGTGCCAGACTCGACTTCGGCAACGTACTCGAACCAAGCCGGCGCGGGGCAAACGGATGCCAGCCGGTCTCGAACGAAGCCGCCCCTTGAAATCCGGCCGTAACCACCGGAATTCGGAATGGATCGCGAGGCCTAACGCCAAGCTAACCGGGCGCGGCCCCGACAAGCGTTGAAATTAACAAAAGAACCAAAATGGCCGCGCTCCGGTTGAGCGTCGTGTTAGGTGCCTACTTCTCGCGGGCAACAACAAGGCCACCAGCAAAGCCAATGATGGCAAGCACGACGTTCGCGAAGAGTTGCGATTCCATGCGGCCGCTTGCGAAGAGCATGGAACACAAGAAGAGCACGACCAACAGCACGAGTGTAGACGTGTTGTATTTGCCGAAACCTTCCGTCTTGGTCTTGAAGAAGCCGATGAGCGCGATCATTCCGAGAAGCAGGATTCCCACGACAAGTAAGGTATTTGTGTCCATAAAGGTTGCCCTCTCTGTGGAAGCGCCTAACGTTAGAACTGAGCGAGCCGGTTGCTTGGCGCGGTCCGTGCGTAAGCACGGAACGTGACAAGCAATCGGCTTCGCTCTAGTGTTTTGTTAGGCTCAGTTTTATATCATATATCACGTTCCTGGATGGCCAGGTAACTCAGAGTATGTGAAGAATTCACTCCGTGCAACTCTTTGAAGTAGGGTTTGCGCGCAACCCTCTATGCCGGGATAAATCGCTTCGCTCGTCAGGTTCATACGGTGAAGCTCAGTGAGGGTCTTTTTATATTCTGATGCGTCAAAGTGGCAAATAAACTTCTTATAGAACTTCATGTAATCTTTATTGGTCGGCTTTGCAGCCCACACGGCAGACATCGCGTCTGAGAACCGGATGGCTGGTGAAGAAGTAGCGAGAAATGTCCCTTGCTGGACGGATATTCGCTTATTGAATCCAAAAGGGGTTATCGTCACTAAACAAGGTGGGACGGGGATATCTTTATTATAATTCAACTGTGCATTCACATATCCAGCACGTCTGAAACCTTCGTCCTTCCCTCTCATTTTCAGTAATTCCGCAGGCCAAATGTTCCGAAACGTTATATCATCTAGGGAACGCGTATGGATGGCGTATATCGAGAAACCATGTGTAAGCTGTTCTCCAGTGTAGCCGTGCTTTCTAGGATTATATCCATGCGTAGCGAAAAAAAGTGCTACATAAGCGGAATATGTCCAGTCCATTAGTCTAGTTGGTGCCCCGTAATGCTGCAACAATGCAAGCCACTCAAATTGGTTCTCGAGATCTGGCGACTGTTCGTGAATTTCATAGCTATAAATTGGAAACTGGCGCTGAAATTGCCTAATCATTGCCTTCTCGACTTTTTCCGCGTTTTGTTGGGGTATATCGTAGGTATCAAAAACTGCACGCTCGAATGCGTGTCTCGGTTCCCATGCTGCATCGCATTGACCTCGGAAAACCCAGCCGTTTTCGATAAAATCACCCGATTTCAGATTAGTGAATAGCTCGGATAATGAGTTGCAATGTATGGTTTCAAGTGGGTTCATATCGTGTATGTGCGGTTGTTTGTTTCTGCCTAACGATCAATATATGGACTCCCCCATTATGCAAGAGCTTTTTCGCATTTGAAAACAAGAATAGACTGCAGCAATATATCCGGCCTGTTGGTGCGCCTTTCGCGCTGGCCCCGATGACATTCGCTCGCCAAGGT
>JBOICY010000201.1:0-9432 GCA_050740335.1 Methylococcales bacterium
GTGATTGGGGGCTCGCGATCACCTCGTACAACCACGGTATCAACGGGATAGCCTCCGCCAGGAGGCAGTACGGCGGCGATATCGGCAAGATCGTGCGCAATTACAAAGGCAGTCTGTTCGGCTTCGCCTCGCGTAATTTCTATGCGGAATTTCTCGCGGTTCGATCGATCATTCACGACTTGAACAGCTACTTCCCGGGCGGCGTCCTCTTCGATCGGCCGATCGATCATGGCCGCGTGCGCCTGATGTACCCGGCGACCCTCGCGCAACTGGCCAACCAGTACGGTGTCCATGCCGGGCTCGTGCAAACACTCAATCCGGCATTGACTCAACGAGCGGCCGACGGGCGTATTCCGCTGCCCGCGGGTACGGAGCTGTGGTTGCCGAAGCATACGGTCCCCGATTCGGGCTTTGTGACGGTTTATTCCCGCAAACAGGAGGCCTTCCCGGTGTTAAAACCCGCCTACCGGGCGCCTCGGACCGCCGGGCCAAGCAAGCGAGTGGCCGCAAGGACGATCAGAACCAACCCGCGCAAAAAAACAGCCTACCGCAGATCCAAAACCCATGTCGTGCGCAAAGGCGAATCCGCGTTCCGTATAGCCAGCCGGTACGGCATTCAGGTCCGTACCATGATGGCCTTCAACGACCTTCGTCCAAATGCCATCATTCGGCCCGGCCAGCAGTTGAGAATTCCGGTGAAATGAACTCCAGCAGCCGGCCTCGAACCTGAGCGCAACCCTTCCATCGGGCTCGTGTCCCCGTGGAAGGGTGACCGATTGAATATTTGATCGGCGGATACGAACGGAAAATAGGGGAAATAACACAGTCGGGGACCGGGTGGGTTTGGTGAGTAAACCCGAGAAATGGGCGATTCTACCCACCATCGTCGGCATATGCCACAGGAAAAATGTGGCATATGCCTCAGTTTGCTGTGTGATATGCCGTAGTTTCCGGGTTCCGAATCGGTCCAGTCATTCGTAACCGTATGTTATTCCAAAATATCCCGGAACGGCATAAAACTTGTCTGTAGCATGGGCGCGGCGCAAATTGAGGAATATCCCATCATAAAACCAGAAGCGAACCCGCTCTCGTAAGAGCCTGGCAAGACCTCGGCGGTTTTGATGCGTCTTGCCTGCCGCGCCGTATTTCTCGTTTCGGTCGCCGAGTTCAATTCCTGAGGTTAACCATGTTCCAAATACGAAGAAATTTCCTCCTGGCGGCATTCGCAATCGCCACCGCCTGCGGTGATCTCGCCTCGGCCGACCATGGTTCCGTCGGCTTCGGCCTGGGTACCGCGGGGCCCATCATCACCAACTCGGCGATTCCGCTGCCTGCCGACAAAGCCTTGGTCGGAATCACCAGCCAGTACATCAAAAACCGGCGGTTTTCGGACGGACAGCTCATCGAATTCAACGAAGCGGTGGAGGGTCAGGGTAGAAACATTCACAGCACGGAATCCCTGCTGACCGCATCATGGATCGCGGCTTATGGCGTGACCGACGACCTTACGCTCGGATTGCGCTTTCCTTATGTCTGGCGCAACAACATCCGCGAGGTATCCCATCACCCGGATGAAGGCGGTGGTGAACCGGAAGAAGCTCCCGAGGTTCAAAACCTGGGTGACCCGAATGGCATAGGCGATCTCACGGTGTTTGGTCAATGGCGCTTTTTCCACACCGCCGACAACCTGACCAATGTCGCTCTACTGGCCCAGGTCAAGATGCCGACCGGGCGAACCAACCGCGTGACAGCGCCAAACGACGAAGGCGAAAGCGAGGTGTTCGAAACCCACTTCCAACCCGGCAGCGGTTCCTGGGACGCCGGTCTGGGTGTGGCATTCACCCAGGGTTTCGGAAGCTTCTCCTTCGATTCGAATGTGCTTTATAACCTGGTGACCCAAGGTGCTCAAGGAGTCGATAACGGCGACAGTTTCTCGTATAATTTCGCGCTCTCCTGGAGTCCGGGCGGAACGCTCGGCGGGGGTCTGCAAGCAGAAAGCAACTTCAATCCCGTGACCTTGATCGTCGAGCTGAACGGAGAATGGCGGGATTTTGTGACTCAAAACGGGGTGATAGATCAAGAGGAAGGCGGCCACACTCTATTCATCTCGCCGGGAGCACGTTTCTCGGGTGGACAGAATTGGAACGTTGCCCTGTCCTTCGGCGTTCCGATTGTCACCGATCTGAACGGCTTCCAGGAGAAGCCTGATTATCGTATCACGAGTCGATTCGTGTTCACCTTCTGATTCGGGTACGCTGTTGACTCACGAGGTTTATTCCGTGCAAAACGGTGGCTCCACGCCAGGCGACGTGTGGTACCGATTGAGCCCCATCCGCTTCATTGTCCTGGCGATCCTCGCCCTCGGCGTCGTGATTCTGATCAGTTGCGCGGCGGGCATCTCGTCCCATCAATCGGCGGCCGGATACGCGCAATATCAGGATGCGCCGGTCAAACTTCCAGTATCCGCTATATTCGGCTCCAATCGGCGACTGTGGCGGGTGGTTTCCACGGACGATCACGTGTATGTGGACTATTCGACGGACTACGGTAAAAGCTTCAGCCCGCCAGTCGCGGTCAATGAAGAACGGATACCGATCCGGTCTCGCAGCGAATATCGTTCGCAGATCGTGGTCGACAAGACCGGCCGCATTTATGTGGCTTACCCGGCCTACGGCCAGCAACCCTGGACCACTTATCTCAGCGTTTCCGAAGACAACGGGAGGCATTTCAGTATTCCCGAACCCCTGAGCGACCAGGCTGGAGTAGCCAACTCCTTCGAAGCCACACTTGCGATCGATGGCCAGGACTGCCTCCATGCGTTCTGGCACGATGAACGGGAATCCGCGAGCGAGGAAACCGGTAACGCCATCTATTTTTCTGTTCGCGATTCCACGGGCAGATTGCTCGAATCCAATCGTAACCTCGCGCAGGGTGTGTGCAGTTGCTGCCGGCTGGCTCTGGATTTCGACAGCGACGGACAGCCGGTGCTTTTGTATCGAAACATCTACCCCGGCAACATCCGCGACCATGAATTGGCGAAAGCCGATGCGGCTGGCGGGTGGGCTAAATCCAGGGTATCCGAAGACGAGTGGCGGATACAGGCGTGCCCCACCGACGGACCGGCGCTTGCAATCGGAACCGACGGACGTTATCACATCGCCTGGTTTACACAAGGCAGCGTGCGCCAGGGATTGTTTTACGCCAATTCCTCCGATCGCGGACAACACTTCTCCAAACCGATGCCGATCGGCAGCAACCAGGATCAACTGCCCGGCCATCCCGCTGTGATCAGCCTGGGATCACGGGTCATTCTGACTTGGAGCGAGTTCGACGGAATCAGCACGCGGATCATGATTCTCCAGTCGCACGATCGCGGTAATCGCTGGTCGCAGGCCCGATCGGTGGCGGAATCCACTTCCGAATCCGATTATCCCTTCCTGCTGAGCGACGGCCAGGGGATCTTTCTATCCTGGAACAGTCAAATCGAAGGATACCGTCTGATTCCCATCGAATGATCGATCGGATCGGGGTCCTGAATCCGAACGCGATCCCGGCCGGCATTTCCTCAGTCTAGCCGTTCTGGCGGCCTCAAAGTCGAATGCAGACTTGGCCAGCCGCAACATCTCTCCACATAGCATTCGGCATACGACGGCGATGCATCTGCTGCAGTCTGGTGTGGATATCAGCGTCATCGCTCTGTGGCCGGGGCACGAATGGCCAACAACTACTCACCTGTATGTCGAGGCCGATTTGCCGATGAAAGATCTCGCGCTTGCCAGACTCGTCGAACCCGAAGCAAGGATTCACTGCTATCAAGCCTCGGACGCCTTTCTGGAATGTGGTGTTTTAGCCCATGTCTTTTTACGCTTGCGTTGTACCGATTGCGCCCACGAGAAGCTCGTCGCCTTCTGATGCAATACCTCCCTGTATTTCACCCTGCGGGTCGCTGCGCGCTCCCAATCCGCTCGCATCGCCGCCTACAACGCCTTGGCCGTTCCCCTGGGACAGTGGTATGTGCAACTGCAATATTATCCTCCGGGGGGCTACCACATTACGAAAGTTACTGAAAACGGTTTTGACATCACCAACCAAGTATTATTTGGTGGGCTTTTTTATCATAGTGTTATGTTTACCCGCAATTTTGTCTTCGAACTTAGATCGCTTATCGGAAATTTGGAATTTCAATCACCGGAATTTTTGCCTTTTGGCGTCGCCCCGATTTTTTCTCTGACGGGGCATGATCAAGGTCAATTACCCGAGGCGCATGACCGCAGCTTCAGCGCTGACTTCGTGTCGAGGTCTCGGATGGTGCTGATTAGGGCAATACGGTGGCGATAACCCGCAGCGGGGCGCCACTGCCGTTGGCGATTTTCATCGGCAAGGCCACGACATAAAAGCCTTTGGCCGGCAATCGTTTAAGATGGGTCAGATTTTCGAACCCGGGTTTGTTCTGGCCCAACAACACGCGATGGGTTTTAAAATCCTTGGATTGGCCGTAATCGAGGCTCGGCGTGTCCAAACCCAGGGCTTTGATTTCCCGTGTCTGGACCAGCCACAATGCCGCTTCGGGCGCAACGCCGGGGAAATGCAGTTCGGGTATCGCTGCGTTGCCGGTTTTGGCCGTGCCGAAATAACGTTCCCGGTCGGGATAAAATTGTTCGTAACCGGTCCTGATCAGGATGATCGCATTCAGGGGCAGAGGGCCGTTGGCTTTTTCCCAGGCCTCGAAATCCGCGATGCCGACTTGATAGTCCTTGTCCGCCAGCGCTTTTTCGGACACGTCGATCAACACGCCTCGGCCGGTCAAACTTGCCAAAGGCAGTTGGTCGACCGTCAACATATGCTCGGCAAAATGGATCGGGGCATCCAGATGGGTGCCGCCGTGCTCCGGCGCGCACAGGCTGAAAGACGAATAATAATAGCCAGGCGGCGTGACGCCCGCCGAGTCCGTTGTATGCTCGAATCCTTTGGCGTTGTTGGGCCAGTACAGCGTTTTGTCGTCGAAACTGTGGCTCAGATCGATCCAGGCCGTCTTTTCCGAAAATGGATCAATGTGAGGGCTTTGCGAACAGGCGGTGAGTGCAAAAAACAGAAACGGCAGGTAATGTTTCATAGCGGTAAACCGGTAAAGGCGGATGATGTAATCCTACCGCGTTGAGAGCGGGAAACAAGCCATGTGACTGCACTATCGGCGACAAGGAAACGCATTTCCGACCATAAGCGATTTTACCCGCAGCCGCAGACTTTATTCGATCTCGGCGCCTCTCGACATCAGCACTTCCCTCAGTAAGGAGCGGTGGCAGCGGTTTTCGTCCGGGCAATAGCAACCGATCGCCAAGTTTGTGCGATGCGACAAGGCGGCCAGCAGGTCGAGGTCCTTGGCGGCTTCCGTTGTCTTCATTTCGGCCAGGAATTTTCTTTTGAAAACTTTCCAGGCGTTTTCATCGCTGGCGGAGCGAATTTCCTTGAAAAGCGCTTCGCTCGGCGCGAGATTCGGAAACCAAAGGTCGTAGAAATTCTTCGCGGCAAGCTCCTCTTTCTTGACGCCGCGGGGAGGGCGTCTGACCGTGCCGATGCGAAGGCCTTCGCCTTCCTCTCTGGGACTGCCTGATCGGACGATTTTGATTGCCATTCGATTGGCCCGGAAACTGCGATTGCCGAACGACAAAACGGCCGTTAAGGGCATGCCGTTCCGGAGTTCTGCGATCGATTCTTGACTTGCCGCAGGTTGTTTTGCGCGCGCATTGCCGGGGTCTATTTCGAGGGCTTTTTGAAAAGGGCGCAATGCTTCGTAATACTGTTTACCTTCGTACAGAAAATGCCCGAATACGTTATTAAAAGCCGTAAGCGATGCAATCAATGCCTGCGTCGATAATTATCCAAGCGAACCTTCCATAAACCCTTGAAAAAAAGTTCGGCGGATCGTTACGGAGAGGATAAATTATTCCGGGCAACGCGCGAGTCGAACCCTGGAACCAAGGTTTGGCCTGACCAGCCTTCAAGGCAGATCGAGTGGTACCGTTCCCCGTTCAAGGGTGTGAGCATAGTCTCCCGACAGCAATTTCCGGCCGCGAATCCGCATCTGGTTTTCAGCCCTTTTCGATAAACAGGAAATCTGCAGGAAATGGATGGCAATCTTTTCTCGGGCGATGACGCAGAACTGCTCGGCCAGTTCCGTTGCATGTTCATCCGGCTCGCATACCGCACGTCGGCAGGTCACGGCCATCACCGAGAGATTCATGGCGATTCCGGCGAAGTGGCCGAGTAACACCTGGCGTTGCTCGAATGACTGATCGGGCGGAACGAGATCGTCTGGTGAATTTCTGCCTCGAATCGCGTTCCATAGACGCCTCGCATAATAGTCTGAACCTTCCCGCAGTATTTTCCGAATAATCAATCGCAGCAGACGAATCCGAGTCTGTTCGACAAAAATGAACTGCGGGCGGAGCAGGTGCCCGGATAATTCGGCAGGAAGTTTTTTTTTGCCGAGCGCGCCCGACAATAGACGCGATGTGAAGCCGGCCAGCCGATTCCAGGTCACGATCGATCCGCCTTCCAGCCGGGAAAGCGCTTGGTAATCCCCAATCAGTTTGTCCAGCAGGCAGCGAATGATGTAAAGCAACAGCACATTGGAACCGCCCTCACCGATTCGCATCATTCGCGCGCTTCGATATAGACGTTCGACCGGAAGCGCGATTTCACCGCGCCGCGATTGCGATGCGAAGGTTTCGTAGCCGCGACCGCCGCGGATCTGAAGCGTTTCGTCGGCGGTTTGGATCAGCGCCTCCGCGGAAAACAGTTTGAGGATCGCGGCTTCCAGGCGCACATCGCTGCCCGGATGGTCAGCCAGCGCCGCGACAAATCGCGTATAGGCTTCCACGGCATAGATCGACGCGGCCATATTCAACAGGGCCTCGGTATTCAATGCGTGTTCGCCGATCGGCTTACCGCCCTGTACCCGCCGCGCGCTCCACCAGCGTGCGCCGCGTTCCAGCTGCTTCATCATGCCCAGGCAAATCGCCGCGATATTGATGCGTCCCGAGGCGAGGTTCTTGAACGCGATCTTGAGCCCGTCGCCGACCCCACCCACCAGTTTGCCGCGTTCGACCCGAACGGCTTCGAGCTGGATGGCGGCGTTCGGAAGTCCGTGCCAGCCGCAGAATTGCAGGTCCATGGTCGTGATGCCCGGCGTTTTGCGATCAACCAGGAACGCGCTAATACGTCCGCGTCGGTCGACCGATCCGGGGTCTTCGCCCGGATACAACACCACGGCCAGCATCAGATAACAGTCGGCGATCGTGCCGAGCGTCGTGAAAAGCTTTCCGCCTTGCTGCCAGGTGCCTGAAAGCACAAAGCTTTGTCCATCTTCGCTGGCTTGGGCGAAGGTCTGCAATCGGCCCGGATCGGAACCGGCTTCCGGCGTGGTCAGACAGAAAGCCCCCAATGCGCTCTCGGCAAGCCATGGAAGATATTTGCGGCGCAGGGCTTCTCCGGCCGACTGCCGTTCCGCCGATTGCTGAGAATCGAGGTCCCTGCCCGACAGAAGGCTTTGGATCACCCCGAGTTGCTGCACGGACACCATCAAGGCCAGAACCTCACTGCGGCTCGCGATCAATTCAAGCAGCCGCGCGAATCCGGTCTGTGACAGTCCCAAGCCGCCGTATTCGATCGGAATTCGCGCGCGAAAACAGCCCAGTTCACGAAGTCCCTCGAGGTATTCGGCCGGGACTTCCGCAACTTGTTCGATCTTTTCGGGGTCGACACTAAACCGGAGCCATTTTTCGACCTCGGCCAGCATCGATTCTTCGGCGGCCCGGGTTTCGGAAGAAGCCATCGAATCGAACGCGATCGAATCATAATCGATTCCGTTCTCGAGAAATTCCGAAAAGGGCGAGGCCCGCATTTTTTCATGCGAATCCTCGAGAATCCGGCGATATTCAGAATATTCGGAACCCATCATGCCTCCTGATTATTTTCCGTAAAGCGCCACCCGCATCCGTCCGAGGCCGGCACTGTTCCGCAATCAGACCTTACCGGCCGCACGCATTCCGGAATCGCTAAAATCCGGTGAATCCATCTGAGCTTCGGGGGCGGCCCTGCGGAAGGCTTCAATGGCCATACAATTCCGGTAGATCCCCTGAATCAACGGATACCGCCCGATTCCGTGCTCGAAACGCAGCGCGTTGTAAATTTGCGGGATCAGAAACAGATCGGCGAGCCCGGGCCTATCGCCAAAACAGAATAGACCGTTCGACCCGGAGCGTTCGAGCCGGATTTCAAACGCGCTTAGGCCTTTTGCCAGCCAGTGGTGATACCATCGCTCCTTTTGATCGGCGGAGGCAGTTTCGGGCCACAGATAAGTCAGGACCCTGAGATTATTCAGCGGATGAATGTCGCACGCGATCATCTGGGCCAGCGAACGGACCAGGGCGCGGTCTCCCAAACTGTCCGGAAGCAGACGCGGCAGCGCATAGCGTTCTTCCAGATACTCTATAATCGCGGCCGACTCGGTCAACAGGCCGTCTTCGGTGTCGAGCGCCGGAACCAGGCCCTGCGGATTGATCTCGAGATATTCGGTCTGGTTCTGTTGGCCACCGTTTTTGATGAGATGCACCGGATAAATCGTATAATTGATATCCTTCAGGTTCAGCGCGATGCGGACCCGGTAAGCCGCGGAACTGCGGTAATAACTGTACAATACTAAGGACATGGCTCAACCATCTGGTCGATCGCGCCGAAAATGGATTCACCGCGCTCATCGCTCATCTCGATCCGGACCCGATCGCCGAAACGCATGAACGGTGTCGTGGCCTGGCCCTTCTCGATCACTTCCATGACTCTTTTCTCGGCGATGCAGGAAAAGCCCCTGGCGAGATCCCGGTTGCTGACCGTGCCGCCGCCGATGATCGTTCCGGCCTGCAAGTTCCGGGTCTTCGCGGCATGGCTGATCAGTCTCGCGAAATCGAAGTGCATGTCGACCCCGGCGTCGGCCTCGCCGAAGCGATCCCCGTTCCAGTAGACTTGGAGAGGGCCATGCAGTCGTATTCCATTCCACGCATCGCCCAATTCGTCCGGGTTCACCGCGGCCGGCGAAAACGCGCTCGAAGGTTTTCCGTTCAGAAATCCGAAACCCTTTTCGAGTTCCGCGGGGATCAAGTTACGCAGCGAGACATCGTTGACCAGGACCACCAGCCGGATGTGATCGGCGGCGTCATCCGGCGAAATACCCATCGGGACATCATCGGTGATCACCGCGACCTCGGCTTCGAAATCGATGCCCCAGGACTCGTTCTGCACGACGATCGGATCGCGCGGGCCGAGAAAAGTGTCCGAGCCGCCCTGATACATCAAGGGGTCGACCGAAAAACTCGGCGGCATGCTCGCGCCGCGTGCCTTGCGGACCCGTTCGACATGGCTCAGATAGGCGCTGCC
>JBOICY010000202.1:0-2888 GCA_050740335.1 Methylococcales bacterium
GCGCTGGACCTTGAGCACACAGACGAGTGCTCCCCTTCAAGACCCTCCCGATCCCTGTCTGCGTGTGAACGCGGGGAGTGCGTCTATGGATTGTCTGAGCTTCAATCTGGCCAATAGGGCCGATGTGCCGGCCAGTGAGTTTTATTGGATGAAGGGATTTTTCATCACTCCGCTCGAGGCCAATGGAGAAGGGCCGCAGGTGACCATCGCAACCGTAAAAGACCAGCTACTGTTGCAGGCCCGGGTGTATAACTACAGTCTGGTGGATACAGGTGCGGGAGTGCGGGTGCAGTTCTACGGCCAAGAAGTGGACCAACACGGCGTATTTACCGGCTCCAGCTTCTTCATCGGCGAGGATGCTCTCGCTGCCATTCCCGGGTTTAACGACCCCACCAGTAATGGCAAGATTCCCAACTGGGTGCTGGCCGGAACCACGTTCGATACCACCAATTACCTTGATACCTATCTGGTGTTCTGGGTGGTGGTGTGGATAGAGCAGGGGAATAGCTTAGTCGCAGAAATTACCGATCACGGCCTGAGTATGATTCCCCTCCCCAACCTGCAATCCATCTCCGAGGTACCGATCGAGCCGCACAGCAACAACGTTAGCTACTATCGCCAACCGTTATATATCGCGCCGCAAACGAGCACCCAGGCGGTGAGTGCGCGCGCTGCTACCGCGGGTGCGGACGAAGGGGTAAGCGTGGAGACCGTGCAGGCCGCTCCAACCCAGGTCGGTCCAGACGGCAAAGTGCAGGTGCGAGCCACGCTGCGGGCGGGAGCCACGGCAGCGGACGGCGTCCCGGTCTTCTTCTATGACCGCGACCCCAAAGCCGGCGGCAAAGCCTTTGACATAGAGCTGATCCCACGTATTCGAGCGCAAGACAGGTATACCACGCAAGGGCGTTTTCAGCCGCGCACGTGTGGACAGCATACCCTCTTCGTGGTGGCTGCGCCGGGGGCGGCGACTGCCGCGGAAGGGATGGCCACGGTGGAAGTTAGCATCGATGCAGTCGCCGGGGTACCCAGCCTCCGGCGCGCGACGGAAGCGGCCGGCCTGCCTCAGAGGATCAAAAAAAGCCTCATGGCTAAGCTACGGGCCGCGCAAAAGTCCTTCAGGAAAGACAATACGACGGCAGGGTTCCGCCAACTTAGAGCCTTCCGGCATCAGGTCAACGCGCAGAGCGGGAATCACATCCCGACGGCGACGGCGCAAGGCTTGTTGGCCAAGCTGGACCGGATCGTGGGGTGTATTGAGGAGTAAATCGAACCGTACAATCCGAATTCTTACACCACCGACGCAGGAGACCGGGCAATGACGACACAGCGACCGACTACGGTCGTGGCCGTGGCGAGGATGGTACTTGTAGCGCTTGTGGGGATGCTTAGCGGCAGTTTAACGAGTGCCGCAGATATAGACTCTCGCCCGATCCCGCTTCATCGTCTGATGATTATCCCCAGCCAGTCGAGTGGGAAAGCAGCGCCGGTGTTCTGGCTGGGACTCTGAAGGTCTTTTCATATTATTCATATTCATCACAAAGTGTCATTAGTCAGAGCAGGATGGAAGAGTAGATCTTTTTCATGATAATGGATTTAGGAATGGTGGAATAGTTTTAGAGGAATCAAATATAGTCGAATAATGATGCGACACCTGCTGATCGGGGATGGAATTAAGTTCCGGTACAGCCGTAACTCAGTCGTGGATCACAAGGCGGGCTACTCGATATTTGAAGGATTGGAAATTCAACGACAAGAGCGAAGTGAGAGCCGAATGGTGTGTGATATTGGTTTGTTCGTGGCAGCCGCCGGAAGCTGAGGATGCGATGCGCGCGGGCAGAGACATGAAGGCGGCTATTCATGATGCACATCCGTGTGCATCACCCGGTGGGCGGCTTTCAGCCGTGCAAATCGGCTATCCTGCCGATTTGTCGCCGAACGCCGATGTTGCCCCGGTAGCGGCTCTGGACCGCGCCGGGTTGGAGCGCTTACTGCGCTACTGTGCAAGAGCATTGCCTTCCTCACCGAAACCCATCCCATTCAGCGTATCCTGATTTGCCTATCGGGGAACCGACCACACCGCCTCGCATTGCGTCTGCTCGCGCGCCACCGGATTGGGTCGAAGCAGCATCCGCAAGTCCTCCAACGAGCGCCCCGCCGTGCAGCCTCAACACTGCCGCGATATCCCATAAGCCGATGGCTGGTAGCCCATCCGATTTGCGGGCCCGGACGACTCCCGGTCGAAATGACTTGACACACTCAAGAGTGCAAATAATCGCCGAATAATACCAGCCCGGCTTGCGCCGTCAGCCTGTCTTGCGTCGTTTCCAACTCGAACGGCAGAACCGTCTGTGACAACATCCTTAAAAACTTCCTGGTTGATGAGAAAAACGCTTCCAACAACGCTATCTTACTCACTCAGCGAGGTTTTTCCTCGTCCAAAAATTCCAGTCGCGGATTTTGGGATCACTATCCGGATTGATAAACGATCCGCTATTGAGTACTTTTCCATTTAAGAAAAAAGGCCGTTTATTTTTCCTATTCTCGTACCTGGCGTTGGATCGGTTGCATAGGTTATATCGGAAGTTCGACGCAGAAGAGCGGGTGATGGCCGATCAGGTGCTTATGGAGTGGGCACTTTCGGAAGATGAGAACGTGCGCTTCGATGCGTTGGACTTCAAGATCGGGAAGGCGATGCCAACGCTTAAGACACCCGCGAGGCGCCTTGCTTCAAGTAGTACACCGGGTGCATCCTACGAACTGCAGAAGGTGGACCGCATCCTCCGAGATCTCGGCGGGCACATGCACAACGGGAGCATTTGAAATGGGGCTCGTGTAGGGTCTACCATCGAATTTATAGAGAGACATTCGATGGTAGACCCCGGTTCCCT
>JBOICY010000203.1:0-19573 GCA_050740335.1 Methylococcales bacterium
CTCCGTCTACGATATCCTCAGCATGACCACATGACCACATGACAGCATGACCACATGACCATTATCATTACCTACGCAATACCCTCACCGCGCTCAAGGAGCGTTTTCAGCAATTCATGCAATTGGCTCGGGAACTGCGGACCGATTTTCGCGAGCTGGAGCACAACCTCCGGCTGCTCGATCGGCGCGTGCGTGAACGCATCGCGTTGTGGCAAGGCGCCAAGGAAATATTACTGGAAGAGATCATGGGCGAGCGCGATGCGATCGCCGACTCCTACCAGGGTAAGAGCTTCCGGGCTTTCTGGGATTTTCTGATGTCCAGTAGCCGGCAGGAGGAATTGACCGAACTGCGCGCACGCGGCGGGTACACTACGACTGGCTCGAAGCGGGCGGGCATCCGCAGCGCACAGTGGCGCAGCTTTCTCAACAACTCCGGCGCTTCCTCGATGACCAGGCCCGGGTTCTTGACTATGTAGCGATATTGGCCCTGGAATTGGTGCTCGACGAAGCCGAGGGGTACGCCTTTCTGCGCAGCCGTTCCGAGCCCGCGGACGACGAAACCGCGCCGTGTTTACCGCGGCTGGTGGCGCGGCGGCCGTTGTCATTTCCGGTAAGCCTGCTGCTGGCCCTGCTGCGCAAAAAGCTTGCGGAATCGGACGCCGGCGGCGGCGATACGCGGCTCGTGCTCACCCGCGATGAGATCGTCGAACTGGTGCGCGTCTTTCTGCCCGCCTCGAGCAACGAAGTGAAGCTCATCGATCAGATCGAAATCCACATCAACAAGATCGTCGATCTTGGATTTCTGCGGCGATTGAAGCCGGCCGGAGGGACAACGGGCGGCCTGGCCAGCTTCGAGGTCCAGCGCATTCTGAAAGCCTTCGTCGATGCGGAGTGGCTGGCTGATTTCGACTCCCGGCTCGCAGCCTATCAGGTCCAGCTCTCCGGCAATGCCGGCCAGTCCGGAGGGACGGACGATGAATGAGTCGCGGTCTCTTTTCGACTTGATCGGCGACGATGCGCTGTCCGGTCTTCGCTTGAAGCGCTTGGAGGTGTTCAAAGGGGGGTACCTTCGACGGACGGGTCTGGACGCTGGTCCTCGACGGCAAGAACGGGCTGCCGACGGGGGACATCGGTTCCGGCAAATCGACCCTCGTGGATGCGGTCACGACGCTCTTGGTGCCTGCGTAGTGCATCGCCTATAACAAGGCCGCCGGCGCCGACAACAAGGAACGGACGCTTCGATCTTATGTACTCGGGCACTACAAATCGGAACGCAACGAAGTGACGGGCGCGGCCAGGCCGGTGTCCTTGCGTCACCATAATACTTATTCGGTGATTCTGGGCGTATTCCACAATTCCGGCTACGACCAGATGGTGACGCTGGCGCAGGTGTTCTACTGGAAGGATTCGCAGGGTCAACCGACGCGGTTGTTCGTCAATGCCGAACGCGATCTGTCCATCGCCACTGACTTCGCCCATTTCGGCAACGAGATTACTGGGTTGCGCAAAAGATTACGCAACCTCGGCGCGGAGATCGAAGACACCTTCCCCGAATACGGGGCCTGGTTCCGGCGGCGTTTCGGCATCGAAAACGACCAGGCGCTGGAGCTTTTTCATCAGACCGTGTCGATGAAATCGGTCGGCAACCTGACCGATTTCGTGCGCGGCCATATGCTGGAGCCCTTCGATGTCTCCGCGCATCGGCACGCTGATCAGTCATTTCGATGATCTGAGCCGTGCCCACGAGGCCGTGCTCAAGGCCAAACGTCAGGTCGAGTTGCTGAGCCCAATGGTGGCCGACTGCGAACGACACAGCGGCCTCGCGACCGAGATTGCCGATCTCCGGAAATGCCGCGAGAACCTGTGCGCCCATTTCGCCGGCCTGAAGCTCGCCCTGCTCGACACGCGCCTCGCCCATTTAAACGAGGAGTGGAGCCGCCTGGATGTCCAGGTCAAGCGGCTCGATGACCGCCACGAGGAACGGCGCGGGGCGGTCGATGAGATCAAGCGTGCGATCGCCGAGAATGGGGGTGACCGCCTGGAACGCCTCGCCGCGGATATCAAGAGGAAGGAACAGGAACGCGACCGGCGCAAGCAAAGGTCCGACCGCTATCGCGAGCTCATCCTGACCGTCGACGAAGCGCCGGCCGATGACGCCGCCGGATTCCTCGCGCAACGGAGCAGTATGTCGGATCTGACTGAAGTGATCGAGGAGTGATCGACCGGACTCGAGAACCAGGAGCGCGAACACGACTTCGCGTTTCGCAAAGGCCGCGAAGAGCATGGGACGATCTCGGGCGAGATCGGCAGACTCATCGGCAGGGTGCAGGGGGAATGCCGTGCATTGAAGGAGCGTCTCGATGCGCTGTTACTGCTGGAAGAATTTAAAGATTTCGATGAACTGGACTGGGCTCCCGTGGCCGCCGAGATCGCGCAGCTCGAGGATGAGCGCAGGCGCCTGGAATCGGCGTCCGATGTGTTGCAACAGCTCAACGATCAATTCCGGGAAGCGAACCAGGCACTGACCGGACTTGGCATCGCACTTCAATCCGCACGGGACAAGCGCTCGAGAGTGGAGCAGCGGCGAAGCGATGCCGAGACCTTGCGGCAGGACGTTTCGACACATCTGGTTGATGCGCCCTTCGATCCGTCGTTGACTGCGAGGCTCGAGGCCATGCGAGTCGAAGCGCTGGGCGATCATCAGTTGTCCGACGACAGCGAGTTCGAGCACTGCTCCGATTCCGGCGGCAAGTCCGGCGGGCAGAAGGAAAAGCTGGCCTACACCATGCTGGCGGCGAGCCTCGCCTATCAATTCGGTTTGAAATGGGGCGAGGTCAATCATCGGGTGCACGGCCCGCAACGGCTGCCCCAGTCGCTTTGGGTCGACACGCTGGACGACGCGTTCGCGCTGATCGGCAAACGCGCCGACGCCGCGCGGTTCGACCGCCTTCTCACGCTTACGCAGGCGAAGATCCCGGAGCGCATTCATCACGGAGAACGAGACCAACTTTCTGGCCTTTCCTCAGGCACCGGATTCCATCGTGATCTTCGGTGCCGGTTACGGTTGGGACGCGCTTGCGAGAGCCGAGTGGCTGGCGGATTGTTCCATCCACTACTGGGGCGACATTGACACTCACGGCTTCGCGATTCTCGATCAATTGCGGCGCCGGTTTGCGCATGCCGCCTCATTCCTGATGGACCGGGCCACATTGATGGTCCACGAAGCCTTGTGGGGCAGCGAACCGAGTCAGGTCGTCCATGACCTCCCAAGTCTCACCGATGCTGAACGAGCGTTGTTCGACGAACTCATGGACAACCGGATTCGCGATAATGTACGCCTCGAGCAGGAAATGATCGGCTTTGGATTGGTCAGGGCCGCCCTGGCCGACCTGATCGGCTTCAATTGAGGACGCCGAACCTTCCTTTGGCCGCGCTCGGTTAGACGACCAAAGATCGGCGACCGCCGACCGACCGCTAACGGCTGGATTGCAGAAACAGCCTGTTCGAGTAGGCTCGATTTTGGTATCGTACATCGAACTGCGATCAATCTTTGCAATCGGGACAATCCGGAATCGGCCCTGGTATTCACCCATCCTCCCGCGGACCATGCTAAGGTCAGGATGCGCGGCTATTCCGAATTACTATTCGTGGAGTCAGTTCTATCCCATGTCCAATTTACAGGATTATCAACGAGAATTCATCGAATACGCGATCCAGTCCGGAGTGTTGCGCTTTGGTGAGTTCCGTCTGAAATCCGGTCGCCTCAGCCCATATTTTTTTGATACCGGCCTATTCCTTTCCGGCTTGCAGCTTTCCCGGTTGGGACGATTTTACGCAAGGGCATTGCGACACACGGGGATCATTACCAATGCCTTGTATGGGCCCGCCTATAAGGGTATCCCGCTGGTTTGTACCACCGCGATCGCGCTCGCCGAGGAGTTCGCGGTGGATTTACCTTTCGCGTTCAACCGGAAAGAGGTCAAGGATCATGGCGAAGGGGGCGATTTGGTAGGCGCTCAATTGCAAGGCTCCGTATTGATCCTGGACGACGTGATTACAGCCGGGACCTCGATTCGCGAATCGGTTGCAATGATCCGAAAGGCCGGCGCCAGGCCGTGTGGGGTTCTGATCGCACTCGACCGGCAGGAACGGGGACAAAAGCCGGTTTCGGCGGTCGCCGAAATCAGCACGGAGTTCAATATTCCGGTATTTTCGATTGTCAAGCTGGTTGATATCATCGAATATCTAAGCGGTGAAGATCAATTTTCGAGTCAACGGAACGCGATCAAACGGTATTACAACAGCTACGGCAGTCCTTGATCGGTTTAAGGCGGCTTCGGGTTGGTGCCGGAGCAAATACGGTTCGATAGATCGGTGTTGCGATTGACTGATTTGCACTAAGAACTACGCTTATTTTATGAAATCTATCTAACGATATAACCTCTTCGTGCGTTAAATCCTGCAAATGAGCCGTTCCGGTAATTTAATCCTGCTGTCGTCCTCGATTTTTCTCCTGGCTTTTTTTCTATGTGCCGTGTGCCGGGCGACTCAGCTTTATCGGTGGGCCGACGAAACGGGGCATATTTATTACGCGGACAAGGTCCCGCCCCAGCATTCAAAATACGGCCGTGTGATGCTCAATGAACAAGGTATCACGGTCGATGTCGTGGAAAGGACTAAGACCAAAGCCGAGATTGAGCGCGAAACGAAACTGCGAGAACTCAGCTTCGCCGAGCAACAACTGCTCCAAGACCCTTTGGCCAGGGACCGTTCTCTGCTACGAACCTTCCGAAGCGAAAAAGAAATCGACGATACCTTTCGAGCCAAATTAGCCACCCTCGAAATTCTCGAGACCGTGAATCTCGCAAATATTTCGCGGCTCGAGTCGCAGTTGGATGCACAACAAAAACTTGCGGCGGATTTCGAAAGAACCGGAAAAACGGTACCGGAAATGGTTGTTGACAACATCCTCGGTTATCAGAAACAGATTGCCCGCAACCGCGAAAAACTGCGCGAACTGGAAAGCCAGAAACTCGATCTTCGCAAGGCCTTCGCGGCCGACCTGGATCGGTTCAAAGCGTTAACGGAACGCGACCAGGAGAAGTACCAAGGAATACGCGAGAACCAGCCCCTTTCCATCACAAACCAGGACGGCGAATCGATTATCCTGAGCGTGGCCGAATGTCCCGATGTACGGGCCTGCGCAAAAGCCTGGGAGTTCGCGAGAAACTATCTGCTTCAGCACTCCACCACGGAAATCCGGATTGATACCGATCTGATCATCTATACTTCTGCACCTGAGAACGACGACGATATCGCTCTTTCGCTCGCGAAAATACAGGGCAAGGACAACCCGGGTGCGCAAGTTTTTCTCGATGTTCGATGCAAACAATCCAGTATCGGACAGGAAGTCTGTTCCGGTGCGAAGGTGCGGGATATCCTGGCCAGCTTTCCACCCTATATTGCGACCGGCCTGAAATTAATCGCCGAATAGAATGTTGGCGTCCAGCATTTAACGGGTTACCAGCAGGGTTCCGACCCCCCGATCGGTAAACAACTCCAGCAGTACCGCGTGCTTGGTGCGCCCATCGATGATGTGAGCGGACTTCACCCCGCCCTTTAAAGCTTCCACCGCGCAACAGGTCTTCGGAATCATGCCACCGCTGATCGTGCCCTCGGCGATCAAGAGTTCGATTTCCGCGAGCGACAGCCCGGTCAAGAGGTCCCCGTTGCGATTCAATATACCGGGTGTATTGGTCAATAGAATCAACTTTTCGGCCTTGAGCTGTTCGGCTACTTTCCCGGCAACCAGATCGGCATTAATGTTATAGGAGCGCCCATCCTCACCGACCCCGATCGGCGCGATTACCGGAATAAAGTCGCTGTCACCGAGCATTCTGACAATTTCCGGATCGATGCTCGTGACTTCACCGACCTGACCGAGATCCACCTGAACGTTGTCACCCGACATCAGGCCCTCGGGCTTCAGCTGAAGCTTCCGGGCCCGGATAAAATCCCCGTCTTTTCCGGTCAATCCGACCGCGCGCCCGCCGTGGCCGTTGATCAGATTGACAATTTCCTTATTGACCAGACCGCCGAGGACCATTTCAACCACGTCCATGGTTTCCTGGTCGGTTACGCGCATACCACCGACGAATTCGCTGTTCTTACCGAGTCGTTCCAGCAATTTGCCGATCTGGGGTCCGCCACCGTGCACAATCACCGGTTTCAAACCCACCAATTTCATCAGCACAATATCGCGCGCGAAACTGCGTTTAAGCTCTGCATCGATCATCGCGTTGCCACCGTATTTGATCACGATGGTCTTGTTCCGGAATTTCCGGATATAAGGCATTGCCTCGGTCAGAACCCTGGCGATCTCCAACGCTTTGTCTTGCTGTAATGTCGCTTGCTTGTCCATTCACTCAAAACGGTAGTTGAATATCGGGTTTCACACGGGTCATGGCAACCCTGAACTTTTCCTGTATTGCCTTGAGTGCTTTTGGTGTTTCGGCTTCGAAGCGGATCACCAGAGACGGTGTCGTATTGGATGCACGGACCAAGCCCCAACCCTCGGGATAGTCCGCGCGCAGGCCGTCGATATCGGTGATCTTCGCATCGGCGAACGGATTCGATTCCAGCAGTTTTTCGACAAATCTGAAATTTTCACCTTCTTCCAGGTTTAGGTTCAGTTCCGGCGTATTGATACTGTCGGGTAAGTCTTTAAAAACCTCGCTGCTGGGCCTGGAATCGGCGGAAAGGATTTCGATCAACCGTGCGGACGCATAGAGGCCATCGTCGAAGCCGAACCAGCGTTCCTTGAAAAAGATATGGCCGCTCATTTCACCGGCCAGGGCAGCCCCGGTTTCCTTGATTTTCGCCTTGATCAGGGAATGACCGGTCTTCCACATCAGAGGTCGTCCGCCCTTTCGGACAATTTCCCTGGACAGGTTTCTGGAACACTTGACGTCGAAAATGATATCCGCGCCCGGCACTCTGGACAATACATCCGCCGCAAACAGCATCATCTGACGGTCGGGCCAGATTATCTTTCCGGAGGAATCCACGACCCCGAGCCGGTCTCCATCGCCATCGAAAGCGACACCGAGATTCGCGTTTTCGGTTTTGACGAGGCCGATCAGATCCCGCAGATTTTCAGGTTTCCCGGGATCCGGATGATGGTTCGGGAAATTGCCGTCCACCTCACAAAAAAGTTCGACCACCTCGCAACCCAGACTGCGTAGAAGCACCGGGGCCAGTTTACCCGCGACCCCGTTGCCACAGTCGACCACAACCTTCAGCGGGCTGCCGACCTGTATATCGTCGATAATGGTGCCGACATAATCCGGGATCAGATCGCGGCTTTCGATCGATCCTTCACCGCTTCGAAAATCGGAGGCTTCGATCCGATGACGCACTTTCTGGATACTCTGTTCCGACAGGGTTTCGCCATTGATCACCATTTTCAGGCCGTTGTAATTCGAGGGATTATGGCTGCCGGTCACCATCACCCCGCTGCGACTGTCCAGAAAATGGGTTGCAAAATACAATACCGGCGTCGGAACCATACCCAGATCAATGACATGACAACCGGTACTCTGTAAACCGCTGGCCAGCGCTTGACTCAGACGTGGACTCGATAAACGGCCGTCGCGCGCGATGATCACCGTTTGCTGTCCACGATCCCTGGCCTCGCTGCCGAGCGCCTGGCCGATGCGCGCAACGGCATCTTCCGTCAGATGATCATCGACGATTCCGCGGATATCGTAGGCGCGAAAAATCGCCGGCGAAATCCGGGTTTGACTGCCAGCCTCGATACCCGATTCCAGGGATAGAAAAGTCGCCGCGGGCGCCGCAGTTTCCGATTCGATTAAATCCTCCGGAACACTTTCGCCGGTTGCGGGCGATTTGTTTTTTACAATGCTGTCCCGTTTGAGCTGCACGAGCTTCCCGATCAGTTTTTCGAAGTCATCGATTTGAACCGGATAAATCCCCTGAATCCTGCCTGCCAGCAAAGCTCTCGTGACTTCGATGATGCTGTTCGAATCTTCGGCGAATGCTTTAGTGAGCCGGCGCTTCGTGATGAAAATGATCGCCCCGGTGAGTCCGAGTGTCATCAAGGTCGCAAGGGAACTCAGCAGGAGGCTCGGGCCGGACCGCTCAGGCAGCCAATAGCTCAGCGTCCAGGAGGTTCCGTCCACCGCAACCGAACCCGCGGGTTGCGCGGACGGTGCGTTGTTTCCCGACAAAGCCAAATGCAGTGGTCCCTGTTTCAATTCGATTGCTCCCGAAAGTGGAAAAGCCGCGATCGGACGGGTCAATACCTCCGTGGAAATACTGGCCAACGCCACACCGACCACCCGTTCTCCGGCCATAACGCGCCTGGCGATCGCGAGGTGCCGGTTCGGAGTTGTAAACTCATGTACCGTTGGCTCGGGATTCTTATTGGCGGCTTCATGCACCATCTGCAGATCGGCATAGCCCATCCGCGGTTCAAGAGTTTTATCCGGTTCTTGGATCGTGGCCTGTAACAACCGGACTCGCAGGCCGCCGTGGAGGGTTCCGCCTAATCGCTTCGATTCGGCGGCGAGTTCGTCCGGATCCCCTTTCTCCAGCACGGATCGGATGCCTTCCTGATCGGCTATGGCCTGAACGGCGCGTTCGAGATCCTTGATCTGCCAGCCGAGAGTGGCCGCCATGCCGCGCGCAACGGCCTCGATATCGTCGCGTTGGACCGCGCGATTCGATGCATGGGCAATCCATGCATTCGCCAATCCGCCGATGACCACAACGCCGCTCACGATCGCCGTGGTGATCGTGAAGAGTCTGCCCAAAGTCACGAAAGACTGCCTCGCTTCATCCGTTCCGTCTGTTCAGTTAGTACCAGTATGTCCGAATCCGCCTTCACCGCGATGACTTTGCTCGAATTCATCCACCACCTCAAACTCGGCTTGAATCACCGGGACGATCACCATTTGCGCAATGCGCTCCCCCGCTTCGATCATAAAGGGCGCAGGTCCCCGGTTCCAGCAGGAGACATAAACCTGTCCCTGATAATCCGAATCGATCAAGCCTACCAGGTTACCCAGAACGATGCCGTGTTTGTGCCCCAGACCGGAGCGGGGCAATAATAGCGCGGCGAGCCGCGGGTCTTTCACATGCAGGGCAAGACCGGTCGGAATCAATTCACAGGCGCCGGGTTCGAGCGTGATGGCCCCATCAATACATGCACGCAGGTCCAAGCCGGCCGCCCCCTCGGTTGCATAAGCGGGCATCGGGATTTGCCGGCCCAAACGGGAATCGAGAATCTTTAACTGTATTTTTTGTTTCACTCGATCTATGCATTTCTGCACTGCCGAACCCGTTCCGCGATCAGCTCGACCAGCTTGCGCGCCAATTGATTTTTAGGCGCGATTTCCCAGCCGGTCTGTCCATCCTTCCAGAACACCGTCATGGCATTGTGATCCGATTCGAATCCGCCCTCCTTGCCACCGACTCGATTCGCGACGATCATGTCCAGACTTTTCGATTTGAGCTTCATTTTCGCATTATCTTCAAGGCATTCGGTTTCGGCCGCAAAACCCACCGTAAACGGGCGCGGATTCAAAGCCGCGACACTCGCTAGAATATCCGGAGTACGCTCCAGGGAAAGGATCAGATTGGCTTCGTTTTTCTTTATCTTCTGGATAGCGGCTTCGATCGGTGCATAATCGGCCACGGCCGCCGCGCCGATATAAATGTCATGCGCGGCGGCTCTCTGCATCACGGCGCTGTACATCTCGGCGGCGGTTTGCACCTCGACGATTGAATCCAGATCCGGCCTGGGCAGTGCTACCGGCCCGCTCACGAGCGTGACGCGCGCACCGGCCTCGGACGCGGCCCTCGCAACTTCATAGCCCATTTTCCCTGAACTCCGATTGGAAACATAGCGCACCGGATCGATGGCCTCCCGGGTCGGCCCGGCGCTCACCAGCACCGAGAACCCTTCCAAAAATCGCTGGCGTGACAACAAGGATTGAATCTCCCGGAAAATTGCGTCGGCTTCGACCATTCGGCCGTAGCCATTTTCGCCGCAAGCCTGAAGACCTATTGCGGGGCCGAGCCGGCGAATCCCGCGCTCAGCCAGCACGCGGATATTGTCCGCGGTCGCCGGATTCGACCACATCGCCTGGTTCATCGCGGGGGCGATCAGGATCGGAACTTGGGCCGCGAGACACAGGGTCGATAACAAATCATCCGCGAGGCCGGCTCTCAATTTAGCAATAAAATCTGCGGTCGCGGGCGCCACAACGATGCAGTCGGCCCAGCGTGCAAGCTGGATGTGCCCCATGGCCGCTTCTTCGCCGACATCGAGCAGCTCGCTGTAAACCGGGTAAGCCGTCAGTGCCTGAAAGGTCAGAGGACCGACGAATGACTTCGCGGAATGCGTCATGACCACTCGAACCGATGCATTCGCCGCGCTCAGCAAGCGAACCAGTTCGGCGGATTTATAGGCCGCGATGCCCCCGGTGACACCGAGCAGGATATTCTTTCCCGAACGAGAAAACACTTTAGGCTCCGATGGTCCTGTGAAGTTTACCTTGCTGCTGAACTACCGCTACGGAATTCTGAGGTGTCAAGAGCTTGAGTGAATCGCTACGGACAATTTGTGACTCCCGCATCAAAAAGGGAAGCCCACTAAACCACGAATTATGGCAAGGATTTGAGCCTCGATCTATTCTTTTCAGTTCGACTGGACAAGTCTACCCTAATCATCGAAGGAATACAGGAAATGAGCATAACAGACTGGCCGGTTTCGGAACGCCCCAGGGAGAAACTTCTGAGCCGGGGCGCCCAAGCGCTGTCGGACGCCGAGTTACTCGCGATTTTTTTACGAACCGGCGTCAAGGGAAAGACCGCTGTGGATCTTGCCCGGGAACTGCTGGCGGAGTACGGGTCTCTGCGCGTGCTATTGGAAGCCGATCGGGAACGATTCAACCAAACCCATGGGCTCGGCGACGCGAAATATGCTCAATTACAAGCGGTGCTCGAAATGGCGAGACGCCACTTGCGGGAATCTGTTCAGCGCGGCGACCCCTTAAGCAATCCAATGGATAGCCGTGATTACCTGTCCGCCCAACTCCGAAGATATCCCTATGAAGTGTTTGCCTGCCTGTTTCTGGACAACCAGCACCGGGTGATCCGATTCGAAGAACTGTTCCGGGGCACCATCGACAGCACCAGCGTGTATCCGCGCGAAGTTCTCAGAATCGCATTGCGACTGAACGCCGCGGCGGTTATTTTCGCGCACAATCACCCCTCCGGGGTCTCCACACCGAGCAATGCCGACAGGCAAATCACCCGAAAACTGGTCGATGCATTGGCCCTGGTCGATATCCGCGTACTCGATCACTTCATCATCGGAGACGCCGAAGGATATTCCTTCGCGGAGCATGGGCTTCTTTAGGCCTGAGTTCGTGTCGCAAGGAGATTGGCTGTGGTAAACAAGAATTTCGCTTAGGGTAAAAGAGCCTGGGTGTTGAATGTAAACAGGTACAGTATCCTGGTTCGCGTGGCCCTACCTCGTCCGGCTCAGGCAGCGAGCATCGAAAATTCGTAACCCACCAGTAGTGTATAGAACGCGAGCAATCCAACCAGGAACCCAGGCATCGAGATTCGTCTGAACATCCGAAAATTGCTGTGCAGGACCAGGGTAAACAATCCCAAAGCTGTCAATAAGTACTTGATTGTAAAAAAAGTATGGTTGCTGTATGCAAGCGCCCAAAGCATGATCGGGTTTAGCTCGATCCCCCCTTTTTCCAGAATCAGCAGAGTCAGGGCTGCGTCCGTTACGGATAGCGTTACGATCGAAAGTACGATAAACAGCAGCTTCGCATCGTAAATATCCTTGTAAAAAAACCGCTTCTGCTCCTCGTGTCGTTGCGGCCCCCGGCGCCGGCCGATGAAAATTGAATAGAGAAAGGTCTTCCCCGTGAGAATTCTCCGGTTCGCACACCGTCTTCTGTCGATCGAGCAGAAGGATTGATGGTCAAATCGCCGCATTTTCTGCCCGTTGATGGGTGTTGTTGTCGGGTCTAAAACAATTATTGATTAAAGTGCTATTTAAAGCATATTCCATGCCGCGATCAAAATCCGGATAAATTTCAAGGAACGGTATCGATTCCCGATTACTACCCTTTTCGAAACGATTATTGCAATCAACTCAATAAATTAAATAATCGTTTCCGAACCTCTTCCGATCGCTGTTCCGCTCTATCGAAGAATTGAAGCCGATTATTGCCCGAACGTTCGAAGTATAGGGCCAACTTGACGCTGTAAAAATTTCCGACATCCGGCGCATCGCGTGGGCGCTTCAGTCTTCCGCGATCAGACGCTGCTCGGCTTCACGATACTTCTCCGCGGTTTTCTCGATTACTTCCGCAGGCAGATGAGGTCCGGGAGGTTTTTTGTCCCAATCCAGGGTTTCCAGATAGTCGCGGACGTATTGTTTATCGAAGCTCGGTGGACTCGCACCGATCGTGTATTGGTCAGTCGGCCAGAAACGCGAGGAATCCGGTGTCAGTACTTCGTCGATCAAATGCAGGCGGCCCTTATTGTCCAGCCCGAATTCGAATTTGGTGTCGGCGATTATGATCCCTCTCTTTCGCGCGTATTTGACCGCCCGCGTATAGAGTGCGAGGCTCGCAGTTCGGACTTCTTCGGCTAGTTCGACTCCCAGCAATTCGATCGTCTTGTCGAATGAGATGTTTTCATCATGGCCACCGAGTTCAGCCTTGGTGGAAGGCGTGAAAATCGTCTCGGGCAGGCGCTCGGCCTGACGCAAGCCTTGAGGAAGCGGAATACCGCAAATCGTCCCGCTGCGTTGATAGTCTTTCCAACCCGATCCGATCAGATAACCCCGCACGATGGCTTCAACCGGTAAAGGGCTCAATTTCCTGACCGCGACGGCCCTTCCGTTGATCAAGTCCCGCTCCTCTGGGTCGGAGGGAATCGCGTCGTGGAGCGTCCAATCTGAAAGATGATTCGGGATCAGTCCGGTGGTACGCTTCAGCCAGAAATTCGAAACCGCGGTCAGCACGCGGCCTTTGCCCGGAATCGCATCCGGAAGGACCACATCGAAGGCGGAAATCCGATCGGTTGCAACGATCAGAAGATGCTCATCGCCGATCTCGTAGATATCCCGAACCTTACCCTTCGCCTTGAGCTTCAGGCTTTTCAGCGATGTTTCGCACAGGATTGCAGGACCAGTCATCGGCGACCTCGATCTTTCACAATAATCCGCAATCATGTAAGTTTGTCATTTTATTTGCAAGCCCGAATTACGAACCCTCCGTGATCCCCGTAAACGCGGCCGGTCGGAATCCAATCGGGCACTCGATGTTGGAACGGCTGCGAATCGTTTTGTTTTCTTGCAATCGAAATACGGGAATTTGACTATGAGTTGGCTTGGCAAGGTATTTGGCGGCGCGTTCGGATTTTTGCTCGGGGGACCGCTCGGAGGGATTCTCGGGGCAGCCCTGGGGCACCAGTTTGACAGGGGAATGGAGGGAATCGATGAATCCCCCGGAGCGTTCTTCGAACCGGGCAACCAACGCCGTGTTCAGATGGCCTTCTTCACCGCGACGTTTTCGATCATGGGGCATCTTGCCAAAGCGGACGGTAAAGTCTCAAGAAAGGAAATCGACCTGGCGGAGGCGATCATACGCAATATGGAACTGAGCCTGGAGATGCGTCAGGCCGCAATCCGGCTCTTCAACGAGGGTAAAAGCCCCGGCTTTCCGCTCGACGCACTGTTGGACCAGTTGCGCAAAGAATGCCATCGACGCACCACGCTGATCCGGATGTTCATCGAAATTCAGCTTCAGGCGGCCTTTGCCGATGGTGACCTCAATTCGATCGAAGACCGTCTACTACAGTATATATGTACCCGCTTGCAGTTTTCAAAATTCGATTATCAACGGCTGAAAGCCATCGTTCAGGCCCAACAGCGATTCACGGAGTACGGCAACGAGCAACGTGGCAGGTCTGTTGGTCGACAGCCGCCGAAAATCGATGACGCTTACGCGGTTCTCGGGTTGCGGCCTTCCGCCAGTGACGGCGATATCAAGAAGGCTTATCGGCGTCTGATGAGCCAGAACCACCCGGATAAACTGGTTTCCAAAGGTCTGCCGGAAGAAATGATCCAAATCGCCACCGAAAAGACCCGGAAAATCCGCAAGGCTTATGAGTTGATCCGGGAAAAACGCGGCTTCGATTAGATCGATCCCTTCGCTTCGTTCGCGATTTTCGTTTGCCGCGGAGCCATCGGTCGTCAATTCCTTTGTGATAACATTCATTGTTTCGTTCAATTCGATTTTTTGCCCTCCCAACAGATTCAGACCATGCCATCTTTCGATATCGTTTCAGAAGTGGACATGCATGAAGCCGCGAATGCGGTCGATCAGGCCAACCGCGAAGTCTCCACACGTTTTGACTTCAAGGGAAGCGATGCCAAATTCGATCTCAACGGCAGCGAAATCACGCTTGGAGCCGAAGTCGAATTTCAACTACAGCAAATGCTCGATATCCTGCGAAGCAAATTGGTCAAACGCGGAGTGGATATCGGATGCATGGAGATCGGAAAACCGGAGGTATCCGGAAAACAGGCGCATCAGACAGCTACGCTTAGACAAGGGCTGGATACCCCGTTTGCAAAAAAAATCGTGAAACTGATCAAAGACAGTAAACTCAAGGTTCAGGCTTCCGTGCAGGGTGATAAAGTCCGAGTCAGCGGAAAAAAACGCGATGACTTGCAACAGGTTATCAGCCTGCTCAAGGATGCCAGCCTGGAACTGCCACTGCAGTACAACAATTTTCGGGATTGAAAGGGTAGGAGACCGGCCGGAGCAGCATGGATCCGGAAACCCGCGCGCACCGGCTTGTGACAAAAATAAGCATCCAATCCCGGGTACTCTCCGGGAACACTTCACCCGTCCCATTCCATTTTTTCGTTATTCGATTGCCTTCGGCGTAGATACCACAAGATCATCGCGAGATTCGCCACATCGACTTCCTGGCCGGGCGATACCGCCGCGTGTTCCAGCATCATTTCCGTAATCCGCAGATAACTCGCCGGATCGTCCCAGCCGCGACATCCTCTGATCGCCTGTTCGCGCAGGCGGGCTTTCATTTCGATCGCGAAAGCCTCCACCACCCGGTTGAGGCGCTTAATTTCTTCGTCGGTTTCTTGGTCCATGGGCAAGGCTTTTATTTTCAGGCGTTGAATCGGAGAGGGAGAAGACCGGCCGGAACCAGCACGGCATTCTGCAGGGAGCCGCGACTCGAGTGTCAATCGGGATCCGATCGTAGTCATCGTCCACCTCTCTGCTCCTGTTCCGGGTGCCCTAAATGTACCACAACGGGAATAGAGCGCGCGGGAAGAAATCTAACTTACACTCCGGAACGGCCTCTACTATAGAAAGGGAAGCGGTCTCATGACGTCGTGTGAACTCACCCGTGTTACCGGTCCTTCGGAACGCCATGGTCGGGACTGGCTGTCGCATTACGCGGCTTCGAACCATGTCTTTTGCGATCGGGCGACTCGGGCTGCCCCCGAAATGGTCAGCCTCGTTCGCCGCTCACATAGGCCGCGGTCAGATTATGGCGGGGTGATTCGAAAATCTGGCGGCACTGCCCGAACTCGATCAACCGGCCGGCGCGTTCCTTTACCCAGAAAAAGCCCGCGTAGTTGGCGATGCGCCGCGCCTGGGCCAGGTTGTGGGTGACGATGACCACGGTATAGCGCCCGCCCAGACGCTGGATCAGGTCCTCCACCACGCCGGAGGCGATCGGGTCCAGCGCGCTGCACGGTTCGTCCATTAACAGGATTCCGGGTTCCAGAGCCAGCGCCCGGGCGATACAGAGACGCTGTTGCTGGCCGCCGGACAGAGTCAGCGCGGATGCCACGAGGCGATCTTTCACTTCCTGCCACAAGCCGACATCGGTGAGGACCTGTTCGACGACCCGGTCGAGTTCGGACTGCCTGGTCACCCCGCGCTCGCGCAACGGCAGTTCGATGTTGCGGCGGATGGAGAGCGGAAACGGCACCGGTTTCTGGAAAATCATCCCAACCTCGCGGCGTAGCGCCTGCACGTCCAGTGCAGGATGTAGCAAATCGATTGCGCCGATTCGAACGCGGCCTGCCACGCGACAACCGGGGATCAGGTCGGTGAGGCGGTTTAGAACCGAGAGAAAACTGGTCTTGCCACAACCGGACGGGCCGATCAGAGCCGTGATGCATCCGCGGTAAAGTTCCAGGGTCACTTCTTCCAGCGCCGGTTTTTCGCCGTAATGGAGCGACAAGTGTTCGACCCGGATCAGAGGTCTGGGCTCGCAACAGGGCGGCCCCGCCTGCAATGGTCCGAGCGTATAGGCGCCTTCCTCGATGCCCGGATCGCCGGTTTGTCGAAAATTCTTCAGATCATCCGGAAAGAGTCGGCTCATGCTGTCACGATCCGTGCATTTCGCCAACGGCTGGCCAGCGACATGGCGACTCCATTGATCAGTAACAATAAAAGAACCAGAACCAGCGCCGTGGCGCGGGCGTTGGCGTCGCCGCCGGCGACATTCAGGGTCAAATCGTAAATGTGCACCGACAGCGCTCGGCCGGAATCGAACAGCGAGCCCGGCATGCGGTCCACATAGCCGCTGGTGAAAATCAGCGCCGCGGTTTCCGCCGCCGCCCGCCCGATCCCGAGCACCAATCCGGCGATCAGGGCAGGCATCGCGGACGGCAGCAGCAGATAAATCAGCGTCGAGGCCCGCGTGAGCCCCAACGCGGCGGCGGCGAGCCGGTAGTCGTCCGGGACCGAACGCAGCCCTTCCTCGGCGGTACGGATCAGGATCGGCAACACCATGCACGCGAGCGTCAGGCCGCCCGACAGAATCGAGAATCCCAATCCGAGAACAATGCAGAAAAAGGCATTGCCAAACAGTCCGAACACGATGGAAGGAACTCCAGCGAGGATATCCAGGCTGAGCCGCACGAAACGGGCAAAACCGCTTTCCCGGCGGCTGAATTCCGCGAGCAGAACCGCGGTACCCAATCCCGGCGGTACCGACGCTGCGGCCGCGACCAGCAGGATCAGGGAGGTGGAGACAATGACCGGGCCGATGCCACCGCCACGGCCCGCATCCAGCGGCGGCTTGCTCAGAAAGGTCCAGGACAGCCGGCTTATCCCACCCAGCACGAGATCCGAAATCAACCAAAGGAACAGCCCGATTAGAAGCACGGCCGCCATCCAGACCACAAGCGTCGCGAGCCGGTTTCCAAGCATCCCCCGGCGAGGGGTGTCCAAATGAACAAATGCTTCAGGCATACCCTTTCCCGCGCGACAGCAGTTCGGCAGCGCCAACCATTACCAGAACCAGTAACATCAGCGCCAGTCCGGAAACGAACAGGGCCGCGCGATGATTGTCCATCGCATAGGCCATTTCCAGGGCAATGTTCGCGGTGAGTGTACGCACCGGGTCGAACAGGCTGTGCGGGTACTGCACTACGTTACCGCAGACCATCAGCACGGCCATGGTTTCCCCCATCGCGCGGGCCGCTGCCAGCAGGATCCCGCTCGCGATGCCGGAACGCGCGACGGGCAGGGCGACCCCGCGGATGATCCCCCATCGGGACAAACCCAGAGCCGCCGCGCCGCGCAGATAGTCCTGCGGCACCGCAGACAATGCGGCATCCGCGGTCAACGCGATGGTCGGGAGGATCATCAAGGCCAAAACGAGCATACCGGCCAGCAGGCTGGTTCCCGGCGGGTACAATCGGCCGATTAAGGGCGTCAGCGAAGTGAGCCCCCACAAGCCGTAGACCACCGAGGGGATACCGGCCAACAACTCGATCACGCGGCGGAACGCACCGGCCGCGGAAGCCTGCGCATAGTGGCGGCTGAACAGCGCCGCGGCGATTCCGCCGGGAACCGCCAAGAGCAGCGCGCCGAGCGTACAATAAACCGTTGCCGCCAGCATTGGCATCACATTGTATTCGCTTTCCGTCGGATGCCAGGACCGATCGCGAAAAAAACGCGTCAACCCGACATCACGCAGTGCTGGCCACGATTCGATGACAAGAAATGCCAGAATCAGCAGCACGAGGGTCGCCGTGACCAAAGCGCAAACGCGCAGCGGCCATGCCAGCCGTTGGTCAGCGCGCGCGAGGGACAAAGTATTGTGCTTCCACCAGGTCAGCCACCTGCTCCGAACGGGCGAACTCGATAAAGTCTTTGATGATACCGGCGGGTTCCGCCCGTGTCACCAGGTTCAGCGGTCTGGAGAGCGGAAAGCGGCCATTGCGGACATTTTCCACCGATGCCTGAACGCCGTCCAGCGGCAGCAGCTTGATCGGCGTGCCGTGACCGGCTTCATACTCGGCGGAACCGATCGAGACATAGCCGATCGCATCGGGATTGCCGGCCACCGTCTTGATGCCCTGCTGGTTGTCGCCGACGATCACATGCGCTTTGACCGCGCTGTTTTGCAGGCCGAAATAATGCAGAAACAGCTCCAGCGTCGAACGGCCTTCGGCCTTGTTCACTACCGTGACGGGAGCATCCCGGCCCCCGACCTGATGCCAGTTTTTGATTGCGCCGGTGTAGATGTCTATAATCTGTTGCTTGCCGAGCGTTGCGACCGGATTATCCTGGTGAATAATGATGCCGATGCCGTCGATGGCGATCGTGAAGCTGGAAAGATTCGTTTCCGAAACCTTGAGCGCGCGTGACACCATGCCGATATCGGCCAGCCCTGCGCGTGCGTCATTGACGCCGCGCGAAGAGCCGCCGGTTTGGACATCCACCCGCACGCCCGGATTCAGCGATTCGAAACGCTTGGCGATTTCCGCGGCAAGCGGGGCGACGGTGCTCGAGCCGGTCAAACCCAGCTTCCGGGTTGGGCTGCTTGCGGGCCAGGATGACCACAGGGTCCAGAACAACCCTGCGGCCAGGACCAGGAACGCGATTGAGATGAGCTTTCTGATCACGGAAACTCCTATCAAATTATTACATCCAATTGATCGCTGGTTCGGCTCGCTCCAGCGGCCACCGGCGAAATTCCGCGAGGAGATCATCGAAAAAGGTTAGGGTTGCACCGACCCGTTTCGTGCGCGAAGCGGACACGGTGCTGGATCTCGGGTCCGGGTCGGGAAAGATCTGCTATCAAGCCGCGTGTGCGTTGTAGATACATTAAGCCACATAAGCCAGCTAAGCTGCAAACGGTCAAATTAATAAAGGTTGCCTGAGGAAAACCGGTATCATGCACCTAACCAAACAATATTGGGGTTTATCGAGTAGAGTACAAGAGAGTTTTTTAAAACTCGACGCCACGCGCACAGAGTGTAGACGGTAACAGAACGCACCGGCTAATCGGTGCGTGCGGCGTTGATGCCCCGTAGGTTCTAAGCGGGGCAGACCAAGTCCGCCAGGCGAGATGCCGGGCGGTAATATAACCATGAAAATCCGAGAGGAGAACTTACAATGATTGCAAAAAAAACATCCGGAGTATTGTTGGCCGCCGCGGCGGCTGCACTGTTTATGAC
>JBOICY010000204.1:0-3211 GCA_050740335.1 Methylococcales bacterium
GCGGACTTTCCGATGCCCAAGGGCCGCGCCCTTCAGGATTCCGCGAAGCCTGATAAGGCCACCCGTCAACCCCGCTTTCCGATTGCGTAACCGTGTTTGGATTGCTTCCGGTCTTCATGTGATCACCGAAACCTGATTTCATTCCCACCGGACCGCCTAACCGGTCATGAGTGGAATCCCGCTCGCCCCCGATCATGAAAGCCGGGGCGCTTCGTTGTCCAACCGGTAGGGAGACTGCCGGCAAGAGATCGTTCTATCGTTTGGAAGTTTTGATTCCGACGCCCAGCCCGATCCTGTCCGGTCCTTTCGTACCCCGGATTGTCCCATTGAGGACGCATGGTAAAGTGACCTGCATTATTCGTAAGAAGATGCAAGGATTCAGGACCGGCCATCCCGCAGTCTCCCGTTTCGATCAACTTACTCTCGGGAGAACCCTTATGCAAGCATTGTATCGCTGTATCGCCGGAATGGATGTGCATCGGATGCTTTACGTCATCACGGTTCTGGTCGAATTGGCAGACGGCACCGAAGAAAAACATCAACGCTCCTTCGGCGGCTTCAAACGCGACCGACGCGCGTTGGTCGCCTGGCTCCTCGAACTCGGAGTCGAACTGGTCGTCATGGAGAGTACCGGCATCTATTGGAAAAGCATCTACGCGACCCTGGAAAAGGCCGGCATCCCGGCTCATGTCGTCAATGCCCGCCATGTCAAAAACGTACCGGGCCGCAAGACCGACCTGTCCGATTCCGAATGGCTGGCCCGACTCGGGCGGTTCGGCCTGGTCAAACCGAGTTTCATTCCGCCCGAAGACCTTCGTGAATTGCGCGTCGTTTCCCGATACCGGGAAAAAACCGCCCAAACCTTGGCCGGGGAGAAAAACCGCCTGCATAAAGTCCTCGACGATGCCGGGATCAAGCTCGGCGCGGTAGTCTCGGACATCAACGGCGTCTCGGCCCAGGCCATGATCGACGGCCTGATCGATGGAACCCCGATCGAGCAACTTCCAGACCTGGCGAAAGGGACGCTACGCGGAAAACACGAAATCCTCGAACTATCCCTCGACGGCGAACTGACACCGCGTCATCTTTTCGTGCTGAAACACATCCGCGAGCATATCCGGTTCCTGGAATCCGAACGGCAGCGAGTCTCGATGCCTATCGGCAATCGACGCTGCCTGGCGCCTTATGCCGACTATTGGCGTTTCTTGCAAACCCTGCCGGGCCTCGATCGGATCGGTTCCGCCCTGATCCTGGTGGAAATCGGCACCGACTTGTCGGCCTTCGACTCCGTCCGGCACTTCGCTTCGTGGGCCGCTTTGTGTCCGGGCAACCACGAATCCGCCGGGAAACGCAAGACCGGCAGAATTCGAAAAGGCAATTGCCTGTTATCCGTCACCTCTTGTGCGAAGCCGCCAATGCCGCTCGACGAACCAACCGTGTGTTCCGTAGTTTTTACCAAAGCCTGGTACCGCGCAAGGGTCACACGAAGGCGATTATTGCCGTCGCTCATAAAATCCTGCGTACCATTTACATTCTGTTCACGCGTCGCCAAGCGTATCGCGATCCCGGGATTGATTACCAAGCGATCGTCGTGAATCGGAATGCCCCGCGCTGGATTCAGGCACTGAAGAAATACGGGTATTGGCCGAAGATCGGAGCGGTTAACCCACCGATCTACGCTCCGGCTCACTAACCGGTAGCGACAGGATTTTTTAAAAACGCCCGGAACCCGGGACGGTCTCCTTTTGCCCGAGGCTTGGGGGGCTTTCATGGTAACGTTAAAGCTCAGCCGACGCTTGGAGCGTAGCAGAAAGCGGTCGACTGGAGCGCAATGTTAGGCCGGTTCGTTACGGTAGGGTATGTATTCCATGCCCACCATTCCCCGGCCAATCTGGTGGGCATGAGTACAGCCCACCCAACCACGGCTGCTTGAAGTCCAACCCGTGCCCACCGATACCACCCGCTACGGGAGCAGAGTTTGGCGCAGCTTCACACTCTCTGGGTAGACGGCCTTCCGTGCCCGATTGATTCCGCCTAAGGGACGATGCTCAGCGAGGGCGTTCCAAGGGTCGAACGATGCCTTCTCGCACTCCGCCGTCCGCTCCGCGGTGTCGAAGTTCTGAGGCTTAATCTTGATGGTGGCGACCGAGACGGGGTTCGACTCCCACCGCACGGTCGGGTCCTCCACTGGCATCTTCACGGCGTCCGTCTGGGGAATAATATACAGCCAAAACACGGCGGTTCTCTTTCCGTTGGTGAGGTGATCGACCATCGCAATGCGGAGGTAGTCCGCAGAGGCGGACTGAACGTCTTTGGGTCCGTTCCCGGGCGCCGACTTCGCGGTGTACTTCACGGCCCGTTCGCCCAACTTGAACGGCACGGCGCTCCAATACTGGACGGCGAGCGGGGATGGAAAGGACGCTTTCAAAAAGTCCTTAACGCGGGCCACCGTGCGCGGATCTCTCTCGGCGAACCGCTTCATCGCCCCGGGGTCCTTCTTCGACTCCACAGCGACACGGGCTTTCATAAACTCCAGCACCGTCTTGGGGTCGGGCGCGAAGAAGACCTCGCTATCGACCAGCACGAAGTCTTGTTCCTCCGAACTGTCCTTCTCCAGCGCCCTAGGCCCCTTCACCCCCAAGACCTTGATGGCCATCCCGTGGGCGTCGGGCTGGGTATCATCTCTCTGACCACCATTCGAGAAGCGGACTTTAGCTTTGTAGCTCTTCGCCTCTTTGAACAGGCCGACTTGAAACTTCCTCGGGATGTCGCCGCGGACAACGATCTCGGCCTCAACACAGCCGTGGTGCTTAGCGTGTTGCCCGCGCCGCCCACGAAGGGCAGGGTTGGCCTTTATGATCCCTAGTTGGAGGGCGACGAGTTCCTTGATCACCTTGTCTTCGCCCATGGAGACTCGCTCTTGTCCGAGTTGCAGTGGCTTTTCCGCCTTCCCGGCGGCCTGGTCAGCCGCTTCCGCGGGTATGCTGAACCTCAGTGAAAGCCATCCGCACACCATGAGCGCCACGGCGGACAGGGTTGTCACGGTCAGTATCAAACGAGTCATAGCTCTTTCTCCTTCAGGAGGCCTAACGACCAATATATGGACTCCCCCATTATGCAAGAGCTTTTTCGCATTTGAAAACAAGAATAGACTGCAGCAATATATCCGGCCTGTTGGTGCGCCTTTCGCGCTGGCCCCGATGACATTCGC
>JBOICY010000205.1:0-17948 GCA_050740335.1 Methylococcales bacterium
AAGATTCATGCAGGTTGTCTCGCACCCTGGTGTCTCGACGTGCTTTATACAACATAACCCGGAGTTTGTTCAGAACAGAGGATAACTTTATGCTTGGTCGAACGATTTCAATTTGAATAAATTCGCCCTGGGTCGCGGATATTGGGGACTTGCCTCTCGTTGAAAACGAGTGTTAGAATTCTTAGGTACAAAAATCCCCGTTTAAAATGGAATCGTCTGCCTCCGCCGAGCTCCTGCGCAGCGTACACACTTCGAACCTACCTGGGCTATTCGAGCGGCTCCAGATCAGCCTGGTGATCTCGACCTACCAGGCCGGCAAGGTCATCCTGGTACGTGCTGATGAAGCGGCTCTCAACACCCACTTCTGCAGCTTCAGTAAACCCATGGGAATCGCCGCCGATCCCGCTCGACCCACCATCGGCGGCGCCAACACGGTCTGGTGTTACCGTAACGTGCCGGCTGTGGCGGCGAAGATCGAGCCCCCAGGCAAGTACGATGCCTGTTATCTACCCCGCCACCTTCATGTCACCGGCGACATTGACATTCATGAGATGGCTTATGACCAGAGGGGTGAACTTTGGCTGGTAAATACGCGTTTCGGTTGTCTCTGTACCGTGGACCGCGAACACAGTTTCCACCCGCGCTGGCGCCCGCCCTTCGTCAGTGCCTATGCTCCCGAGGACCGCTGCCACCTGAACGGGCTCGCGATGCGCCAGGGACAGCCCAAGTACGTCACCGCGCTCGGCGAGACCGATCACGCCGGCGGGTGGCGCGCCAATAAGCGCGACGGCGGCCTGCTCATGGACATCGAGACCAATGCCATCGTGCTCCGCGGCTTATCCATACCCCATTCGCCGCGCTGGTATCGCGATCAGTTATGGCTCCTGGAATCCGGCCAGGGTAGCCTGGCCCTGGCGGATCTTGAACATGGTACCTGGCGCACGGTCGCCCAACTGCCGGGCTTTACCCGGGGCATGGATTTTTACGGGCCGGTCGCCTTCATCGGCCTGTCGCAGGTACGGGAGAGCGCGACCTTCAGCGGGATTCCCTTGGTGGAGCGGCTGCGGGAGCGCATATGCGGTGTTTGGGTGGTGCATATCGAGACGGGCGAGACCTTGGGGTTTCTGCGCTTCGAAGCGGGCGTGCAGGAGATCTTCGCGGTGCAGGTGCTGGCGGGCGTGCGCTTCCCGAATCTGCTGGAATGGAATGATGAGCGGCTCGCGCATTCCTATGTGTTGCCCGATGAGGCGCTCGCGCAGGTCCGTCTGCCGAGCGCGGAGGAGATGGAGCGGACGGCGGCCTTCCATTTTCAGCGCGCCATGGCGCTCGATCACGAAAAAAAGCTCGAGGAGGCGATCGCCGCATACCGGTACTGTGTCGCGCTGGATCCGATCTTCCCCAACGCCCGCTACAATCTGGGCGTGGCGCTCGGCGATGCCGGAGAGTACGAAGACGGCTTCGCCATCATGCAGTCAGCCGCGGAGGCGGAGCCGGAACGCGCCGGGGCCTGGAACAGCCTGGGCTACCTCGCCTGCCGTCTAGGCCGGCCTCACGAGGGGATAGCGTATTACGAGCGCGCCATCGAGTTACGACCGGAGTACGCCTAGGCCCATTTCAATCTGGGCATGACCCTGTTACAACTGGGCGACTACCCGCGCGGCCTGGCGGAACACGAGTGGCGCTGGAAGACCGGCCAGTTTACACCTTTCCACTGCCCTCATCCGCGCTGGGACGGCAACCCGATCCCCGAGAAAACGCTCCTGATCCATACCGAACAGGGCGCGGGCGATGCCATCCAGTTCGCCCGTTATGTTCCGCTCGCCGCGGAGCGGGCCGGCAAGCTGATCGTGGTCTGCACGCGCGATCTGTTTCCGCTCTTCGCAAGCCTGCCCGGCATCGCCGAGATCCGCGAGCCCGGCACCTTAAAGGTGACCGAGTTCGATACCTATCTACCTTTGCTCAGCCTGCCTTATGTCTTCGGCACGACCTTCGCCACGATCCCCAACCCTGGCCCAACTTTCGATATCGCCCTGTTAGGGCGGCGCAAGACCCTGACCCTCCCGCCGCCACTCGTCGAATCCCGCCTGAAGGTGGGTCTCGTGTGGGCGGGAAGTTCCACACATCGAAACGACCGGAATCGCTCCTGCCCACTCGGCGAGTTCGTACCGCTGCTGCGCATGTACGGGATCGCGTGCTACAGCCTGCAAAAAGGCGAAGGCCGCCAGGATCTGTCGCAATTACCCGCCGATTGCCGCGTGCAGGACCTCGACCCGCTGATCGGCGACTACGCCGACACCGCGCTCCTCGTCGATGCCCTGGATCTCATCGTGACGGTCGATACCTCCGTCGCCCATCTCGCGGGCGCGCTAGGCAAACCGGTATGGCTCCTGCTGCCCCAAGTTCCCGACTGGCGCTGGGGCTTGGAGGGCGAAACCACGCCCTGGTACCCCGCTATGCGCCTGTTTCGTCAGATCCGGCGCGCGGATTGGGCGGAGGTGATCGCCCGGCTGATCACGCAAATCCGGGAGCCGAAGGCACCGGCCTGCGACACATCGTCTACAAGGAGACCGGAATGCGCACGTTTATCCAGTTCATTGATAAAGACCTAGAACTTTCACTGCAAGCCCTGCTGAGCCAGGGACCGCAGGATCCGATCCTCGCGTCCTTGATCCGCCGGCCCACCGCGGATTTTCGGGTCCGCTATGCCCGCTACCATGCTTATCTGAGCCGACTACCCCGGCGCACCCGGCGCGCGCTGCAACGTCAATGGCGCCGCTCGCTTTCCGCGCTCGCGCTGCTCCTGGCTCTGGGTCAGGCCCCGGCCCTGGCCGAGACCATCTCCATCGCGCGGGGCACCGCGCCCGATATCCACCCGGATGGGCGCTGCGCCCTCATCGAAGCGCTTGAAAATGCGAACTGGGATGCCAGGCTCCATGCCGACTGTCCGGCAGGGAGCGGCGCGGACACCATCGTGCTGCCCAAGGGCAGCCGCCAGATACTTACCGCCATCCATGATACTACTTTTGGCCCCTCTACGGGTCTGCCGGTTATTACCAGCAACATCACGATCGAAGGCCGAAACAGCACGATAGCGCGGGACAGCAGCGCGCCGAGTTTTGAGAACCTGGCTGTTTTTGAGCCTGGAAGCCTGACGCTTAACGAAATCACGCTAACCGGGGCAGACCGCTGTGGTGTGCATAACTTAAGCGGTGACCTCAGACTTACCAACAGTACCGTTTCGGGCAATCGCGGAGGAGTTTGCAATGTTACGGCTAGGTATTCTACCTATTCAGCGACTTACGCAAGTCTGAGCCACTGTATCGTTTAAGGCAATACATCCGTTGGTGTAAGCGGCTTGGACGCGGGGCGCTATAGCCCCGGAGCCTATCTGACCATAACCGAAAGCATCGTCTCGAATAATGGGGTAGGAATAAGTAACGCGGGGAAATTCACGGTCACGAATAGTATTGTTTCAAATAACAACGCTGTAGGTATAAATAATTTTGCACAGCGCTATTCAAGTGTTAGTGCCGTTGTAAACAGTTCAGTCTCCGGCAATCGAGGGGGTGGTGTGGTCAACTTTGCCTTTCTCGAGATCAGGAATAGCACGATATCGGGTAATTACGCGGACAACGGTGCTGGAATACGCAATCAGCTTAATAGCTACATCCCGGGGCACGGCGCCATCCTGCGTCTGGAGAACAGCACGGTTTCCCGTAACATTGCACGCTTTGACGGCGGTGGTATCCTGAACACTGGCTATGGCTATTCACGGAATATCGTCACTCTGGTCAACTCGACCGTAACCGGTAATACTGCGGGGGGTAATGGTGGTGGAGTGGCCCATAAAGGTCCGACCTATTATAACTATGCATCCACCATAGAGATCAACCTTATTCACAGCCTGATTTCGGGAAATGTCGCCGCGGGCGGTGCCGAGATCTACGCAAACGCCCCGATTCCCGTTGCAGCCAACAGCTACAATCTCTTCGGCCACGACGCCGGCGCCGGTATCATCGGCTTCGTCCCCGGGCCCACCGATGTCGTGCCGACTGTGGGCCTGAATGCCATCCTCGCACCGCTTGGAAATAATGGCGGGCCGAGCTTGACCCATGCCCTGGTGGCTGGCAGCCCGGCGATCGATGCCGCCCCCGCCGGCGCCACGTGCCCGCCCGCCGACCAGCGCGGGCTAATCAGGCCGCAAGGCGCCGGCTGCGACATCGGCGCCGTGGAAGTCACGACTTCACCTGACCTGGCCGTGGGTATCACGGACTCCCCCGACCCGGTCGTGGTCGGCGGCCACCTGACCTATACCGTGACAGTCGCCAATGCCGGCATAAGTGCGGCGAGTCAGGTCACTCTCACCGATACCCTGTCCCCCTCGGTCCGTTTCGTTTCGGCAAGCCCGGGCAGCGAATGCGCTGAAGACTCCGGTACCGTCAGTTGTGATCTCGGTTCGCTGGCAAGCGGTGACTCTACCGCTATCACGATCGTGGTCCGACCCACTCGGCCCGGAGTCCTTAGCAACAGCGTCGCGGTCACGAGCGCCGAGCTGGACGGGAACCCTGCCAACAACGCCGATAGCGAAGACACGACCGTCCATCTCCTGCTCTGCCAGGGCAGGGTCCCGACCATCATCGGTACCCCGGGAGACGACGTGATCGCCGGCACCGACCGCCGCGATATCATTATGGGTCTGGGAGGCAATGACACGATCCGGGGCTTGAAAGGCAGCGACGTGATCTGCGGCAATGGCGGCAATGACGATCTCTTCGGCGAAGGGGGTGACGATATTATCAATGGAGGTCCCGGCATCGACACACTGGACGGTGGGCCAGGCAACGACACTTGCGACGGCGGCGTGGACGCCGATGTCGACGCCGCGGCGGGATGCGAAACGGTGAAGCGGGTCCCCTAACGATCCGGACCATCGGCCGTTGCCCAATAGAACGATTCCATAACCTCCTTGCAATAGATTGCTGGATGTCTTGATTTTACTGTGAGTAGAACTTTGCGATCCCGATTTCATCGTGACGCCGAAAGGCCACGGACTCCCCTGCCCGGCGTACTCAGGTGGCTCCGGAGTGAGGTGACAATGTAGAATTACTCCACGACCATGTACAAAGAATATTACCGCCGCTTCCTGGCCCTGCACCCCGGCGAAATCCATTTCACGGCGCACAGCCACCATTTCTGGCCGGATGTAACGCGCGAGGCGGTGCTTTGCTGCTGGGACGATTCGGCGCGTTTTGTCGATGACAAATGGTCCTTCATCCTGGAACAGATCATGCCGGACGCGCAAGAACTGATCGCGCGCTGGATCGGCTCCGACACGCCGCGGCAGATCGTTTTCGGCGCGAGCACCCACGAATTCATCTGCCGGCTGCTGTCCTGTTTCGAGCCGGGATCGAAGCTCTCGATTCTGACGACCGACAGCGAGTTCCACAGCTTCTGGAGACAGGTTCGGCGGCTCGCCGAAGAACCTTGGGTCACTATCGAAACGGTCGCGGTCGAAGCCCATGAATCCTTCAACCGCCGTTTCCTGAAAAGCCTCGAACGGCAATCCTTCGACCTGGTCTTTCTGAGCCAGGTATTTTTCAATTCCGGCCGTGCGATCGCGGATCTCGAATCCTTCATGACGGCAGTCGCGGAATCGGTCCGGCCCGAGACGCTGATCGTTCTCGACGGCTATCATGGCTTTTGCGCGCTGCCGACCCGGATCGCGCCGTTTGCGGACCGGGTGTTTTATCTGGCGGGAGGCTACAAGTATGCGCAGGCCGGCGAAGGGGTCTGTTTCCTGCACAGCCCGCCTGGTTGCGTTTTGCGCCCCCGGAACACCGGTTGGTTCGCCGATTTCGCAGGGCTCAGCAGTGATCGAGGCGGTCCGGTTGACTACCCGACGGACGGCAGCCGCTTCGCGGGCGCGACCTTCGATCCGAGCGGCATTTATCGCTTGAAATCGGTACTCGAACTCTTTGCAAGTCTGGATCTCGATTGCGAGAAAATCCACGCCTATGTGAAGACCTTGCAGGAAACTTTTATCGCGAGTCTGGACAGATCCAAGCATCCGGACATTAACCGCGACAACCTTTTAGTTGATCCCGATCAGCCGTACGGACATTTTTTAACCTTTCGGCTGGCTTCACAGGAACAGACCGCAATGCTCCGCGCCGATCTGAAAAAGGCCGGTATCCACGCCGATCATCGCGGAAACCAGTTGCGCTTCGGCTTCGGACTCTATCACGATACCACCGATATCGAAGCATTTTTCAAACGCTTGTCGAAGATGTGATTTTTTACAGGTTGAAACTTGTGATTCGCCAAATGAGTCTAAAATTAAAGCATTCAAGTTTCAAAAGGAGAAGGTTTATGGCAATCACTCAAAGCACTTTGCACGGTTTTGCCCGGCTTCATCGACTCGAAGGACTGAGCAATACCACCCTGGAAGCACTCAACGATCACATTCCCGGCTACTCGCTCGACAAGGCCCGGCGTTTTCTCGAATTTCAAAAACGCATCGAACACTCGCTGTTGCGGCACCGGATCATCACGAACAATCGCTATTCCGCGTGGTTCAGCCAAGGCCGACAGAATACGGAGCAGATCAAAGCCTTCATCGTTCAGTTTTCGGTTTTTTCCAACCAGTTTCTGCTCGCGCAACTGAACAAGATGATCAACGCCGACAGCCTGGAAAGCATGCGTGCCTCGAAGGAAATCCTGGCCAACGAAATCGGCGTGCGCTTTAAATCGAGGCAAGAAAAAAGCGGGGATGAAATCCACGGCTCCACGGAAGGTTCGATCGAAGGCAGCACCTTCCGCTTTGCCGCGGCTCATTTCGAATGGCTTTATTCGATCGCGCGCGAACTCGGCTTGAGCTTCGACGAAATCGGCAGGGCGCGGCACGGAACCGAAGCCACGCTGTTTTTTTGCAACGAGCTGTTCCGGCTTTACGGCGGTGACAATTACCAGGTTTCCCAGGCCGCGAGTTTCGCGGTTGAAAACTGGGCCGCCGCGGGATTCTGGAAAGAACTGATCGAAGGATTGCGAGCCTTTAACCGCCATACCGGACTGAAACTGCCGCTCGGCTTTTTCATCTGGCATGACCGCATCGAATCCCAGCATGCCGAACACACCCAGGAAGAACTCGAAAACCTCTATTTCACCCACGAACTCGACGAAGACGCGTTTATTCAGAACGGCAATACCATGCTCGATGGCGTCGCCGCATTCTGGGACGGTCTCGATGAACAGCGCCGCGAACTTTCAACGATTCACTGATACTCGAAACCACGGAAATTTCCGTGAAATTCTGAATCCGGACTACTCGTGCCGGGGGTTTTTTCCGCGGGGGAGGCGCTGGTGCGGTTTCCGCTTGAGTGGCTCCCTCCGCATCGCAGCGACAGGTTTCAAGGAGAATACAACATGGCTTTGATAACGATGAGACAACTTCTGGATTATGCCGCGCAAAACGATTTCGGAGTGCCGGCCTTCAATGTGAACAACATGGAACAGGTCCATGCCATCATGCAGGCGGCTGACGCGACCGACAGTCCGGTCATCATGCAGGGATCGGCCGGTGCGCGTTCCTATGCGGGGGAGCCTTTCCTGCGGCATCTGATTCTTGCCGCGGTGGAACAGTACCCGCACATTCCGATCGTAATGCACCAGGATCACGGTGCCGAGCCAGCCGTCTGCCTGCGCTCGATCCAATCCGGATTCACTTCGGTCATGATGGACGGATCTTTGATGCCCGATATGAAAACTCCCGCATCCATCGAATACAACATCCGAATTACGGCCGAAGTGGTCAAAATTGCCCACGCGGGCGGTGTTTCGGTCGAAGGGGAACTGGGTTGCCTGGGCTCGCTCGAAACCCGGGAAATGGGCGAAGAAGACGGTCATGGTGCCGAGGGCAAACTCAGCATGGACATGCTGCTGACCGATCCCGACGAAGCCGCGGAATTCGTGAAGCAGACACGGGTGGACACGTTGGCCATCGCGATTGGAACCAGCCACGGCGCCTATAAGTTTTCCCGCCCTCCCACCGGAGATATTCTCGCGATCGACCGGATCAAGGAAATTCATGCCCGCATTCCCGATACCCATCTGGTCATGCACGGTTCCTCCTCGGTGCCTCAAGACTGGCTCGAAATCATCAATACCTACGGCGGTGAAATGGGCGAAACCTACGGGGTTCCGGTCGAAGAGATTCAGGAAGGCATCCGGCACGGGGTCCGGAAAGTCAATATCGACACCGATCTGCGCATGGCTTCGACCGGCGCAATCCGAAAATACCTGACCGAAAACAAATCGGTTTTCGATCCCCGCAAGTTTCTTCAGGCCTCGACCAAAGCCATGCAAAGCATCTGCAAGGCCCGCTATGAAGCCTTCGGTTGCGCGGGACATGCTTCCAAGATCAAACCGGCTTCGCTGTCGGTCATGGTTTCACGCTATGCAAGCGGCGAACTTGCGCCGAAAGTGGCTGAGCAGTCTGTTTCATGAAAACAATATCCCGGCCAACTCGAACTCCGGCGCGTTGACCGATCGGGAAACTAGAGCGGAACGCGAATCACGACTCCACCCATCACGTCGCCCATTTTGAAATCGGTTCTCGGAGAGTCCTTGTGGTTGTTGTGGCAAGCGATGCAGGCCTCGTCGACGGCGACATCCGCGTATACCGCGGTATAGTAATCCTGATCTCCGAGCTTCTCGATTCCGTAAAAATTTTCTCCGGGATGATCGACCACGAACTGCAAGGCTTCTTTTTCCATGTCGGTGACCGGAGCGTTTTGTTTATTGACAGGCCACATGGATTGCAGTGTGTACGTAAAATCATCGGTCAGTTCCTTGACGCTCTCCGCATCGGCTCTGAACATTTGCGCGGGCAGAGGCGAACCGTTCGGGATATCCTTCCTGTGTTCATCGGGTTTAATAACATTGGCGCCCTTCGGCCCGAGACGCGCGACAATCAATTTTGGTGTAATTGGTACGGCCGGCCTTCATCGAAGGCCAGGGAATGTTCGTCACTGTGGCAGCCCAGACAGGCATTCACGGCTGCCAATCTGGTATCGAAGCGGTGTGAACGGTGGCAGGCGGTGCAACCGTGGCGTACCGACCGCGCCTCGGCCCGGAAGTCCAGGTGGGATTCGGACGGGCTGATCGCTTCGAGGCCGAGCGCCAATCGCATCCCGAGTTTACCGGAGCGCGGGCCTGCGGTTTTGTAGCAACCCAGTAGGTGTTCAGGATCTTCTGGGTCCCTTCGATAGCGTGGCCCGTGATGCTAGCGATCTCCGGCGTGGTACAGCCAGCTTCGGCTAGGTTCACGACGGCCGAGCGCCGGCAACGCGGCGCATCCCCATCTCAATGATCAACGGCCGACCGCACCGCTCAGGATAGTCGCCGCCAAGCGCTCACGATAGTTGACGCCGGCCACTTGCCGCACCCACGCGCACAGGGGGTAGCAAGACCGTCTTTGGTCACGGGGTGCCGATATGGGTCTGTTACACATTTACGATGATGGCGACTGGCGCATGCATATGATGACCAAGCGCGACGATGCCCAGGCGGTCGTGCCGGTGCAGGGCGGCGCCTGGAAAATGGTCGAGCATCTGGACAGCATCGTTGCCTCGCGCTGGCGCTTCAACCGTGTACTGTTCGAGACCCACGGCGGCCCAGGCGTCATTGAGATGGGCGGGGAAGGCATGGACGCGCGCTGGATGCGGTCGGCGCTCGGCGGGCGCGGCTATGAGACGATTTGCGAGACCGGCACACGGCTCTACTTCAACGGATGCAACGTGGCCGAGGGCGACGCCGGCTATGACTTCCGGCGCGCGGCCGCTGAGGTGTTCCTGATCGGCCAGGGCGGTATCGCCTTCGGACACACGTCCGCAGGGTTCGCCAATCCCTTGAACGGCCATGTCGTCCATCCGTGGGGCGATACGCGCTGTGTCGTGATGGCACCGGGCGGCGACGCTTAGGGTCGAGACGAATGACCAGGAGTGGGTTACGCTCTTCCGGCTGCCCAGTAGGACAAACAACAGGCCCAGAATCGGAACGACCTTAAAAGTAATAAACGGTCAATATGTGTACCGAGAGCAGAATCGGCAGGGGCCAGGCGACCAGCAGATGGATCCAATACCAGCAGCGGCGCAACCTCGGGCCTTTCACCGAAGCGCTTTGGTTCGCCCAACTCACGACCCCTCCGGTTAACGCACCGACCGCGGTCACGGCCAGAAAATCCAGCATCAAACAGGCGGTTTAAATTCGTCCCTAAAGCCGCCCCGGTGTGCAGAAACAAAACACCGAGGACCAGACAGCCCAACATCGCATGCAGCACGCGCCAATACTCGAAATCGCCAATCAATTTCCATCGGCAACGTTTCTTGAGCGACATCGCCAAACCGAGCAGGGATAACGCCAAGATTGAAAAGCCTGTGATCTGTTTCCAGACCCCGTCCGTCCAAGTGATCTGGTATTGAACGCCGGTGACACTTGCCGGCGGCTTCAACGCGGGTGAAGCCCAGATGCATACGACCACAAAAGCACTTAGCAAGCTGAAGCCGGCGAGTGCCCGGACGGTTTTCGAAAGTGGCGGGGTTGCCCCCGACTCCAGCAGTGCGAGAACCAGTGGCAGGCAGGTTCCGCAAGTACTGCCGGCCGCGGTTTTCCTTTTGATTGCCTCGACCGAATCGCAGCCCGACGCTACCGCGGAACCGAGTGTTCCGCGACTGACGCGATTGCATTGACAGACGATTGAGTTTTCCGGCCACAGGCGTACGTCGTCGCCGTCCGAATCCTTCCAAAGCCGCCCGGAAAATCGGAATAACCAACGCTGCCACGGGTAGACATAGCGCCGGTTCTGCACGGCTTCCTGTATGCGCCTGGATTCCTGCCATTCACCGACCCCGCAGGCGCCAAGCACTCGACCGTGACGCAGCACCAGTTTGCGGTAATCGCCGGTCTTTTTGCAGATGTAAACCAGGCTCTTGTGGCTGGATCGTTTGGTCAGGCCGGTACCTTCGCCGATACTGGTGACTACTTCCCCAACCACCTTTAACCGGGAAACCTGCTGTGAACCCAGATACCGGGCGCTTCCTCCGGCGAGCCGGTTGGCGAGCACGGCGGCTTGCTCGAGACCGGGCGCGGCCAGTCCGTACACGTTCCCGCAGTGTTCGCTGCATTCGCCGATCGCAAATATGTCGGGTACCGAGGTCTGTAGCTGATCGTCGACGACGATCCCTCGCCGGATTCGAATTCCGGAGTTTCGCGCCAATTCGACATTCGGCTCGATCCCGGTGCAAAAAACCACGGTATCGCAAGGGATGCATTCGCCATAACGGGTAGTGACCGCCTCGACGCGTTGTGCCCCTTTGATTAATCGAACGCCTTGTTCAAGGATCAGACGGATTCCCTTGAATTCGATACGCCTTTGTAATTCGGCGGCCGCGCCTTCGTCAAGCTGCCGGTTCATGACCCGGTCCGCTTGCTGCATCAGGGTGATCTCAGTTGACGATCTGGCAAGTGCATAGGCCGCTTCCAATCCCAGTAATCCGCCGCCTACCACGACGATTTGCCGCGCTCGTGAACGGCGGGCGCACAGCGCTTCCGCGTCGCGCAGCGTGCGAAAGGAATACACCCCGGCGAGCCGGTTACCCGGGATCGTGGGAACGAAGGCCCGCGACCCCGTGGCCAGCACCAGGCGGTCATAAGCGTATCGAAGTCCCTGTTGGTCTCGAACCAATTTGCGTTCCGGGTCAATTTCGCAAATCCGGCTGTTGATATATTCCAGGGACCTTCTGTGATCGACGCATGAAAGCGGATTCAACAGATCCGTTAAAACCGCGGAACCGGCCAACAGTGAACTCAATTGGACCCGGTTGTAGGGCTCATGCGGTTCATCGCCGAACACTTTGATCACGAAGCAGGCGTCTCGCCGGATCAGTTCCTCCGCGAGGCGCTGACCGGCGGGACCCGCACCGATAATGATCAACACGGGTTTTCTCTCGATCGGTTCCCGGTTTGTCCGCGTGTCGCAACTGCAGGGGAGCGGTGAAATGGGAAGGTTGTGGAGGTCCGGTTGACGCGCGTCAAAACCGCGGACCGGTTTTACTATCCCTGGTTTTGTGAATCGCATCAATTCGGCCACCAATGTACCGTTTCTGTGCTCGTTATTGGAAGTTTGTTCCTGTCCGGAACATGAAAAAGTATCGAATGGTCTCGTTGGGGATTACCGAGCAAGTGTCCTGCCAGTCCGAATAAGGATTCGTAAGTACTAGAGAATCAATAATAATAAGACCAAGCAGCGGGCGCTGGAGGAATTTGGCCCGGCGCTGTGCACCTTGCTAAGCCAAATCTGTCCACAGCATTGCATCAGGAATGTACAAACCGGGGTGGAAGGATTCCTAGCGGATTCGAGGAATGGGTTCCGGGAATGTCCGAGGCCCCAAAAATGGCAGCGATCAAAGGAAAGTTGCTTGGCGGCGTCTACAGTTAGCGAGCGTAGCGTGCGCTGTGCGCACGAATCACCGTTAGCCGCAACGATAAGAGAGAATACAACCCATTGCATTGGGTAATCCATAAATAGTTCCTGTTCATAGCCCCGTAGCCCGTCACATCGATTTCGTGCGCACAGCGCACGCTACGCTTGCTTAAGGTTGAATGACGACCTGCTGAAAGTTCAACCCGCCTTCAGCCGGGTGTTAAACAGGCCCCCGAGGTCTGCAATGTCGCTCGGCCTGCACAAATCGAAACGGGAAGAATACGGCTTAGCATCAACCCAATACCGAAACTCAAATCTCCAAACTTGCGAAACCGACCGATCAAACCGCGTCGCTCGACCGGAATATCCGCAATATTACGCCGATTCTCTTCGACAATATCACCCTTCCGAAATACAATCCCCTTTAAATAGCGTGCTCCGGTGACGGCTTAGTCCAACATACTAGCATTTGCCAGTCATGCTGCGCACGACGGACAAATGCTAGTATGTTAACCCGTACCCAATTGGCCCTTGAATGCTGAGTTGGCGATACCCACTGATCCAGATATACTTCCGTCACCATGCACAACAATCCCCTACCCAGACTCGATGAGAATCCGGAACTCCGGTCTCGGCTGCTAGAACATTGCAGGGTCAAGCACGGCGAAATTTGGATCGATCCTGTCGCAGGACACTGCGTAGCCTGTATCGACTCTGCCGACCCGAGGGCGGTAAGTTTGCTGATGGGAGACAGTGTGGCTACATTGGCGATTCATGATCCCCCATATAACCTCGTTGCCTTCGAAACGCGAAGCATTGATGAATACATCGAGTGGTGCCGAAGGTGGGTGAGGAATTCATTAGAGTATATGGCGCCAGATTGTTCTTTGTATGTTTGGCTTGGCGCCGACCAACGTGATCACTTCCAACCCTTGCCAGACTTTATGCTCTTAATGCGGGAATTTCCGGTTCAGGCTAGAAGCTTCATTACTGTCCGCAACCAGCGAGGCTACGGAACGCAGAAGAATTGGATGGCAGTGCGTCAGGAGCTTTTGTATTACATTCGCGGCAACCCGATATTTAACGTCGAGGCTGAGTACACCGACATTCCAAAGACACTGAAGGGTTACTACAAAGATGTTGGTGGCGAGACAACGGAGAACCTCGAAAGGGGAAAGGCGGATACCATTCGAGCCGGAAACGTTTGGATAGACATTCAGCAGGTTTTCTACCGACTGCATGAGAATGTATCCGGCTGTTACGCACAGAAACCACTAAAAAGCGTTGCGAGAATAATTAACGCTAGCTCACGACGTGGCGATCTTGTCCTTGATTTTTTTTCTCACGCTGGCACGACGCTGCTCGCCTCTGAAATGGCTAAACGCAAATGCTTCACTGCCGAACTAGACGCGGTGTTTTGTGAAATAACAATTCGGCGTCTAGAGCGCTATCGAGCAACAGGCCACGCCGGGTGGCAAAACGGACATGCCTTTGAGCTAGACCTCCAGGACGATCAATCATCACGTCGGGAAACCGAAGAGTCCTTAGGTCCAGTGCAGACGACTCTTTTCTGAATAGCCATCTACAGATGGAACACTTGAAAACACAACTTGACCTGTTTATCGACAAGCTGCCCGATGCCGTCGCTATGCGAAGTCGTCTATCGGAGCTTTACTCGGTCTATCCATTCAACGAATTCGAATACATTATCTCTACCGGGCCTGGATATATTGTCGCTTGACCAGCGAGCGTAGCGTGCGCAGGAATCACCGTTAGCCGCAACGATAAGAGAGAATATTACCCATTGCATTGGGTAATCCAAAAATTGTTCCTGTTCATAACCCCGTAGCCCGTCACATCGATTTCGTGCGCACAGCGCACGCTACGCTTGTTGGAGCGTCAACGGAGCCCGCCATTTAAAGGGTATTGTATTTCAGACCGCTAAGACTGTCGAAAGAATTTGAAGCATTTTTTCGTCGTGGAAAAAAACGGCCCGGGTTAGGGGCCGTCAAACCCACTGCCGAGGAAATCGGTCGTTATCAGGAATGGAACTCCGATTCTGCAGTCATTGGGGACAACATAAGGATTTTTGCTATTTTCAATCACGCCAGGCGATCGGAAATACGAGGAAAGTGCAGCGTCGTGTGGCCGGTTCCGAGCATAGAAAGTCCGGGTCCGATTTTTCCTATCCGGTTATCGATGGTCACATTCTTCCAGAAACGTGAGCAAACTTTCGCGGTACTTGTAATAATCGGGATGCTCCAATAATTTTTTACGGCTACGCGGACGAGGAAGATGGATTTCCTCGATTTTCCCCACCTTGGCGTTCGGACCATTGGTCATCATGACCACGCGGTCGGCCAGCAAAATGGCCTCATCGACGTCGTGGGTCACGATTATCGCGGTGGTGTGGGTGCGTTCCCAGACTTCCATCAAAACTTCCTGGAGTTCCCAGCGGGTCAGGGAATCCAGCATGCCGAAGGGTTCGTCGAGCAACAGCAGTTTCGGCGAAAGCGCGAAGGCCCTCGCGATACCCACCCGCTGGCGCATCCCGTTGGACAGTTCCGCGGCCTTTTTGTGCAAAGAATCACCGAGCCCGACCCGGGTCAGATAATATTCGATGATGTCGGCACGTTCGACGGCGCTCGCATGTGGATAGACTTTTTCAACTCCCAATGCGACATTCTCGAAGGCTGTGAGCCAGGGAAACAGACTCGGAGCCTGAAACACCACGCCTCGATCGGGCCCGGCGGTCACGACTTCCTTGTTATCGAGAATGATCCCGCCCTCGCTGACTTCATTCAAGCCCGCGGTCATCGAAAGAACGGTCGATTTCCCGCAGCCGGAATGGCCGATGATGGAAACGAACTCGCCCTTTTTCATCATCAGATCGAAGCCGTCCACCACTTTGACGGTACCCCGCCCGTCCGGAGTCGGATAGATCTTGCTGACTCGTGAAAATTCCAGATAACGGGGTCTACCGAGATCATGCTGGCTCGGTTTCAATGCCGAGCTATCGGTCTTCCAGTCGTTGCTGGTGTTGGGTCTGACATCCGGAAGTGTAATATGATCGCAATTGGTATCACCGGTTTTTTCGACACCGACTTCGATCAGATAATTGGTGACCAGGCTGCGCAGCTTTTTGAATTCAGGATCGTGATTCAGCGCGGTCCGGTTGCGTGGCCTTGGCAGACCGACATGGAAATCGGGCCCGAGTGTCGCATTGGGTCCCGGATTCAGCGGGATGATCCGATCGGCCATGATGATCCCCTCGTCGACATCGTTGGTGATCAGAATCACCGTTTTCTTTTCCTGACTCCAGATTCTGAGGATCTCATCCTGGAGTTTCGAACGGGTCAACGCATCGAGCGCGCTCAAGGGTTCATCCAAGAGCAGAATATCGGGGCTCGCGGCCAGCGCGCGCGCAACCGAAACACGCTGGCGCATTCCACCGGACAGCTCCGCGGGCCGCTTCTGCATGGCCGGAGTCAGGTTGACCATTGCGATATATTTCTCGGCATGGGCCTTGCGTTTGGAAGCCGGCCAGTGTTTGAAGGCTTGGTCGACCGACAGCGCAACATTGCCGTAGACCGTCAACCAGGGCATCAGGGAATAACTCTGAAACACCACGCCGCGGTCGGGCCCCGGTTCCGTGATGGCTTTTCCGCTTTTCAGAACCGCACCGGAATCGGCTTGGATAAGGCCTGCAATCATGGAAATCAACGTGGTTTTTCCGCTTCCTGAAAATCCGACGATCGCGACGAATTCTCCTTCCCGGATCTTCAGGTTGATATTGCTCAATACCGGGGTCTTGTCCTTTCCGCTTCCGTAGCTCTTGCAAAGGTGATTCAGTTCGATCAGGTAGCTCCGTGTTTCGGGCTTCGGTGTCTTTGCCGAGCTGATCCACTGGTTAGAAACTGAGTCATCCATGCTTCGTTCACTTGTCATCAAATCGACCTTTCGGCCTGCCAGGGCTGTCATTTCCGTATCCTCCCTCTTAAAGTTCACGGCCGAAGGTAAATAACCCTTGCAGGGAGGCCATCATCCGGTCCAGCAGAAAGCCGATTATGCCGATCGTGAATACAGCCACCATAATCCGTCCCAGCGAATGGGAACTGCCGTTCTGGAATTCATCCCACACAAATTTGCCGAGGCCCGGATTTTGTGCGAGCATTTCGGCCGCAATCAGCACCATCCAGCCTATCCCGAGAGACAGGCGCATACCGGTGAATATGTAGGGCAGCGCGGAGGGCAGAATGATTTTCTTGACCTGGGTAAACCAGTCGAGCCGAAGCACCTTCCCGACATTGACCAGATCCGGATCGATCGATGAGACTCCGACCGCGGTATTGATCAGGGTTGGCCACATTGAACACAGGGTCACGGTAATCGCGGAGGTCAGAAAGGATTTCTCGAACCACGAATCCTCGCTCGTCCCGTAAACCGCGCTGACCACGAGCGTGACGATCGGCAGCCAGGCGAGCGGGGAGACCGGCTTGAAGATCTGAATAAGCGGGTTTACCGCGGTATTGAAGGTCTTGCTCATGCCGCATACGATTCCGACCGGAACCGCGAACAGCACGGCAAGCATAAAGCCCGAGAATACGGTGTAAAGACTCGTGAGGATCTGATCGGGGTAGGTCGGTTTGCCGGTGTAGGGCGGGATCGTCACCCCGGCGCTCGGATTCTCGGCCAGCTTTTTGGCGTTTCTGACCTTCTGGCGTTCGCTGAAGGCCTGTGCCTTTTCCCGCTCCGCGGCATGTTCTTCGATAAGCCCGATGGCTTCCTCCCAGACCTGCAATGGCCCTGGAATAGCGCCGAGACTGGTTTGTACTTTCGCCGCGGAGACATTCCACAACATCAAAAAACACCCAAACGCAAATATCGGGATTCCGGCCATCAGCCAGAGTGATTTGATCTGCTGCTGAGGGTTGTCCCCTGTACATAATCGAACCAGGGGTATAAACCAGGTCATTCCGGTCACACTGAGAATTCTAACGACGTTATTCATGGTTGATTCCTTCGGCAGTTAAACGATTAAACAATTTGAGTTTTTTGGTTTGTTATTTTTTGGATGCTTCCGAAAACCGCCTCTGTCACGAACCAGAGGCGGTAACTTGCGGCAGAATTGTAGAGCGATCAGCCTTTGACGACACTGCCTCCCTGCACGGTGTCCTTGCCCTTCAGGCCGAGCGGAAATTTTTCGAGGTATTCGTTGGGTTTTTTGCCGTCGAACACGATATTGTCGATAAATTCGGTCTGCGGCTCGCGAAAACCATCCTCGTCGGCCGGCGGAAAATCTTCCGGTTTCGCCTTGCCTTCCGCGATCAATTCCCGGGCCGCCTGCATATAGATGTCCGGGCGGTAGACCTTCTTGGCGATCTCCACATACCAATCGTCCGGTTTATATTCCGCAATCTGTCCCCAACGCCGCATTTGGGTCAGATACCAAATCGCGTCGCTGTAATAG
>JBOICY010000206.1:0-3385 GCA_050740335.1 Methylococcales bacterium
GGTCGTCATCGGAACCAGTTCGATTTTAATCCCGGGTTTGAGCTTTCTTAATTGTTTTGCAACAAACTCAGCCTGCCAAACCGCCAACTGGCTCTTACGGGTTGCGATACGGATCGGATTTCTTTGCAAATTGTGTCTTTATTTCGATCGTTTCGGATTGATCTATAAGCGTACCGGAACAAACCAATGTTTGGATTCAAAGGTTTGGATTCAAAGGCGAGGATCTTGCCACCCTGATCGGAAAGGTATTGTAACAAAATCAAAATGAAGAGTCTTTGGCCGGCCAGATACCCAAGGACTGGCGCAACGCGGAAACATGGCGCCTGCTGACTTCGATGGACTCCGGCACGCCGTCCAACCTGACCTTAAGGCGGCCATTCGTGTCCCGATACACACCTCGGATGTAACGTACCGCAATCAGCGCGTTCCTGTGCACCCGGATCAGCAGGGATGAAAATTCCTTTTCAAGGGCTTTCAGAGATTCGTCGATCAACATGCGCTGCCCGGCCGAACACACGAGCACATATTTCCGGTCCGCTTGAAAATAGCGGATTTCGTTGACCGGCATCAGGACAATCTCGCCGTGCTGATGCGCGGCGAGTTGGGAGCGCATCGTACCCGCCAGACGCGGGTTCGACTCGAGATCGTTCCAACGGGCCAGATTGAAAACTTTGGCCTTTTCCAGCGCGGTCTGCAAGCGGGACTTTCTGATCGGCTTGAGCAGGTAATCGACCGCATTGGAATCAAAGGCCTGCAATGCGTGTTCATCGTAAGCGGTCAGAAAAATCACCACCGGCGGATGGGGCAGGCGGGCCAATTCGCGGGCCGCATCGAGACCGTCCATCAAGGGCATCCGGATGTCCATCAATACCAGATCCACGGCCTTGCCGATACATTGATCGATCGCATCGACTCCATTCGAAGCTTCCCCGGCAACATTGAGATCCGGACCAATCTCCTGAAGCAGGCTGATCAACCGCTGCCGGGCCGGTTTCTCATCATCGACGACCAGGATCTTCATTGCGCCCCGGTGGTATAGGGGAACACAACCCGGACCCGGAAAAACCCATTGTCGACACTCGTAAAAACGTGTCCGAGGCCCGGAAAGCATCCCTGGATGCGGGCTTCTACATTCTCCAAGGCCATGCGGTTTCCTTCCCGGTGCTGAATCCCGGGACCTTCGGGCAGCGAATTTTCAACACAGAAGACCATTTTACCCCGGTCGATATGGCCTTCCAGACGAATCTCCCCGCCTGTCTGAGCGGGTTCAATGCCATACTTTACCGCATTTTCGACCAGTGGCTGCAATGTCAATGGGGGGATTCTGGCGTCCCCGGGAACCGTCTCTGTTCGCCAGATTACGTTCAGACGTTTGCCGAGCCGCTGCGATTCGATATTCAGATATTGCCGGACCAATTCCAGTTCGTCGGAAAGATCGATCAACTTCCGGTGAGGCATCAGACAGGCGCGGAATATTTCGGCAAGGTCCTGGACGATTTCCTCGGCCAACACTGGATTACTCCGCGTCAGACTCGCGATGGTGTTGAGACTGTTGAACAGAAAATGCGGCCTTATTCGCGATTGCAAGGCATCCAGCCGGGCTTCGGCTTCCGACCGTTCCTGCCTTTTCCAGCGTAACTGCACATAGCTGTAACGCAGGAGGATCAGCGAAACGATCCCGCTCATGCCCATGTTCCTCAAGAAAAACTCCAATCCGGGATCGCGCTGGAACCAATCGCAAAGCATTGTAAACAGGAAACGATAAACAATCGCGCTAACGATCAGGACCACCGCCTGAATGATCAAGAAGGCGATGACTCCGGTTTGTGCCGGTCCCCGGCGAACAAAATATCCGCTCAAGCGGCAAAGCACGGCCGCGCTGATCAGAACGATCCATTGAATGAACAGCGAGCGCATCCCGAGATCAACCCAGAACTGCTGTGCCGAACCACGGTCGGACAACTGCAACAGCAGAGCCAGCGCCTCAGCGATCAGCACGACGGACAAAACGCCCTGAACGGTACAGAAGTCCGGTAACAGGCGATGATTTTCGGGGCGGGGCTGATTTGAATCAATCATGTTCTTCAGTTTAGCAAGTGTATAACGATTGGCTTTTTCCGCTAGACGAAATATCCAACGAAGCGATGAAACGCCGAATGCGGCCAATCGTAAACGCGGCGGCCCAAACCCTGCTTGTCAGGATTGTAATGCACATAGTCGACATCACGTGAGTCATCCGCATTAACCGGTGATCTGCTGCTTCCAAAATCGGCGTTGCCACACCCCGACTCGCGCCGCTTACGCCGTGATTGGAATCTGGCCGGCCCGAACCGACCCTTTAAGCGTTGGGATACCCGGCGCTTGAACAGGCTGATCCAAGTGGTATAGTCCGCATCGTTCGGCAGCGGGGTCCAGACCGCGTGGAGATGGTCGGTTAGGATGACCATGGCATCGACGCGAAACGGGCGCTCTATTCGGACGGCGCCGAAAAACACCCGCACGCCGATCGATCGGATAACCCCCGGCGAAACCGGATAGCGTCGTGGTCCGATTCCATCCGGCGGAACCCGTCCATGATTCCGCCTTATGCGGGTTAAGCGCAGCCGCATTTGTGCAGGATAAAATGACTGACACCTTTTGACACCTTGCTTGTACCCCACGTTATCGCCTCTCTGCTATCGCTTCTCACCGTCTGTGCTCCAAGTAGGCAAGATCGTTGGCAAGATCGTCGCCTGTGCCGATCTCACACCCTCTCGCTGTTCCGATCCTATCGGTCAAAGCACTTTCATCCTTGAAAAACCTGAGTTAAACTTCGTATCCATTCCTCACCAATACGATCCTACCCAGGATCAGCGAGGACTTCCTGACGCGGATGATGGAAGGCAAACCGATAGAGCGGGTGCATGTGAAGGTGGAGGGTGGAGAGTTTGGGTATGGGTTCTAGTGAGGTGTTGGGAGATGTACCCAGAGACAACCTGGTGTGTCCCCTATTACGCCTTTCTTTACCTTTAGACTACAGGAGATACCGAAAATGTGGATGCCAGGAAATAAACCAGAACCAAAAGAAGCTTTACGAGAATTGAAGGCCTTTGATATCACCTGGGTAATCGCCTTTCAGCTTGACGAGAAGGGAAAGCCGGGTAATTGGGGCAAGTCACGCCCTATTTTTAGTATAGAGTTTCGTGACGTTTCTAAACTTGTTTTGAAGGGAGAATTCAAGCAATCAAGGCTGCCCGGAAAACTCGCCGCACAGAGCCTCAAGTTTGACAGCAGAATAATGAAGCAGGTTAGTCCAGAAGCGAAGATAAAGCTAATAAGCGAGACTGAATGTACGGTATTAGTAGGCCTGATGAGGCGCCATTTTGCGACGGGACAAGTTGGAGAA
>JBOICY010000207.1:0-1710 GCA_050740335.1 Methylococcales bacterium
GTTTTAAGAGGGTGCGTATTCTAGCAGTTCGGTTCAGAAATGTTAATGTCTCGGAAAGTCCTGAACTAACACAGTTAAGTCAACTGGCCGCTACCGGGCGCCTCGGTACCGGGATTACTCGATGATCCGCTTTTGCTTTAACAACTTCAGAATGTCATCGGCGCCGAGTTCATCGACATTCAGAATCCAGTCGTTGTCTGCGATCAGGGCGGGTTTCTGGTCGCTTACGCACAATGCGATGAGTCCGGCTCGGGTCAGGATCGCGGCCGAATTGCGGTAGTCCGCGTGGTCCAGCAGATTGCTCAATACAGCGCTCAGGTGTCCGCTGTCGAACAGTTTTCTTTCCACGTGTAGAGCCAATTCCTGGTTATTTTTACCGAGCAGCCACAGGGTTGCGGGATGTTGTCCGAATCTCGCCGCGCGTTCGGCCACGGATACCGGTCGCAATTCGTCTTGCTTCGTCGCGGAACCTTGGATCATGCCGGCCCCGACTGTCACATTGGTGAGGCGGTCGATTACGATAAAGGCGCCGGTACCGATGCTTTTGCGGTAGGGATCGAAGCTGATCGGACTGTTCAGCGAAAATTCGCACAGGCCGATTTCGTTCAGTTTCAGACAGCCGGCGGAATAATCTTCCAAGGTATTGACATCGGTGCGGTGGTGGATCCGGGACACCGATCCGGTCACCATTCGGGTTCCGTGTTTAATGTAATATTCCTTGCCGGGATTCATCGGAGCATCGGTCATCCAGATCAGCGTCGCGGCGAAATGGTTCGATACGATCGGCGAATCATCGGACCGGCAGATCATATCCCCGCGGCTGACATCGATCTCATCTTCCAGGGTGGCCGTGATCGCCATCGGCGGAAAGGCTTCCTCGAGTTCTCCGTCAAAAGTCACGATCGATTTGATCCGGCTCTTCAATCCCGAAGGAAGCACGGTGATTCGATCGCCTTTTTTGATTATTCCCGAAGCCATCGTGCCGCAATAGCCCCTGAAATTCAGATGCGGTCGATTTACATATTGGACCGGGAGGCGCATGTTTTCGAAATTATGGTCGCTCGCGATCTCGATGGTTTCCAGAATTTCCATCAAAGGCTGATCCGAATACCAGGGCATACTGGCGCTCCGGCTCACGACATTGTCGCCCTTCAGCGCCGAAATCGGAATGAAACGGATATCCTTCACATCCAGCTTGCGTGAAAACTCGGTATAGTTCTTCTGGATCTCGGAATAAACGGATTCGCGGAAATCCACCAGGTCCATTTTGTTGATCGCGACGATCAGATGTTGGATTCCGAGCAACGAAGCGATGAAACTGTGCCTTTTGGTCTGGGTCATGACGCCGTTCCGGGCGTCGATGAGTATGATCGCGAGGTCGCAGGTCGAAGCCCCGGTCGCCATATTGCGGGTATATTGTTCGTGTCCCGGCGTGTCGGCGATAATGAATTTGCGGTTCGCGGTCGAAAAATAGCGATACGCGACATCGATCGTGATCCCTTGTTCCCGCTCCGCCTGCAGGCCGTCGACGAGCAGAGCCAAGTCGATGTCGCCACCCGTGGTTCCGGATTTCACACTGTCGGCCCTAACCGCCGCGAGTTGATCTTCATAAATCAATTTGGAGTCATGCAGAAGACGGCCGATCAATGTGCTTTTACCGTCGTCCACGCTGCCGCAGGGCAGAAGGCGCAGCAGTTCCTTTCGTTCATG
>JBOICY010000208.1:0-11162 GCA_050740335.1 Methylococcales bacterium
GCACTGCACCGTGCCTGCATCGCCGGTCTTTTCGAAAGTAATGACTTGGTTCTCGACGCCGAGAAAATTTACGAAACGGCCAAATCGATGGCCTGACTTTTGCCGAACGTTCAGGACGCTTCGCGACAACTCGAAAACCGGATGCGTCAAGCGCCTGAACGTTTCGTCATCCCTGCCCTGTCTTCCAACGGAGATTGTAGTCTCAATATCCGCGTGATGACTTGCACGGTTATTTAACAGGCAATCAGCAACTCCGTTCCTGTCTGAAGCGTATGCAGGCCTCGACGTAACCTTCCGCCCAGCCCTTGCTCTGCCGGTCAATTTCCGCAGCATCGCTCGCGGGTAGCGCGGGATTACAATGACAGCCTTCAACCTCCGCTCGCTGCCAGCCTCTATTATATTCGACGTTCGAAACTTCCGGCTCGGAACAAGACGTCAATCCAATTGCGACCAGAACAACCAAGGCATCTATTTTCATGTTTTGATCTCCCAACATTTTGAGAAAATCCGGGGCAGTTTCCACGTTATAATAGAATGGCTGCGCCGTCAAATTCGACTGCCTCCAACCGGTGTCGAGTAAAATCTCCGCGAGCTTCTCCCGGCATCGACCAATGCGGATTGTGACCGGTCGGCAATCGGTACACTTTCCAACCCCGATTCGTAACCCGCAAAGCACGTCCGCTGAAATCATCCCGACTTGCACCGGGTTCTATGGTCTGGAACTAACTGCCGGGTAAGACCGTAGCCTCAAGGAAGTGCTGAACATGCTTGAAATCTTCACCGTCGCGTTGGATGAGCCGAAAATGGCCAACGGCTACCTTGATGTCCCACGACGGGGATCCCTTGGCAGGCGAGCACCCATGCCAACAGCCTTTTTCAATAAGACTGTTTTGCATGGGGCGCCCACGGTTTTTTCCGGGCAGGTTTTTTACGAAGCCCGGGCTAATTAGTTACAGAGTTTTGACATATTCGATCAACTCCGATTTCTCGTTATCGCTAAGATTGGTACCATAGTCGTGTCCGAGATTCGAGTTGTTGGGCTCCGAGGTATCGAACTCGCTCGTATTCGGTCCGCCCTCGGTGGAAAAACCAACATTGACCGGATCAAAGTCCCAGCGACCGACGTGGAACCTGGCCACACGCTCACCGGGTTTTTTCAACAATTCGCTGAGATTCGGTACCGAGCCGTTATGCAGGAAGGGTGCGGAAGACCAAATTCCATTCAATGGCCGGGCCTTATAACGGGGCGGACGAAAACATTTCTGGCCCTGTTCTTTCGGATCGCAGTCGTCATACAAGGCGTTCTTCTTGGCCGCTTTGATGTAGTCGGGCAACAGGGCCATGAACTTTACCAAGCCCAATTCGTCGCGCAACGCACCGAGTATGCCATTGCCGACCACCTTCGCGGTGGGCGCTTCCGGCCCGAACGGATCGATAACTCCGAGGCCCGGCATCCACTTGGTGATCGGAATCATCGGTTGTCCCTCCATGATTCCGGTCTTGCCAATGCTCTTCGCGACATTCGTCGCCATGGTCGGGTCGGTGCCGACTTCCGTAACGGGGATCATCCGGGCCGCGATATGGCGCTTGGGATCGCTGCGGTTGATGGGCTGGTGGCAGGATACGCAATTTGCCTCATAGTGCTGCTTGCCGAGCGCGGCTTTTTTCCGGTCGATCGCAGGCAGAGTGGCTTCCGGCCATGCGGGTGAACAGAGAGTCATCAATATCACCTCCAGCCGCTCCAGGGCTCTGATCCTGATGTGGTGTTCATAGCGCAGTTTTTTCGTCCCCGCGACCCTCGTCTCGCCGACCCGGAGATCGCCGAACACTCCTACGACTTCGCCGGTGTTGCGGGTATAGGGGCCGATGCCGGCATTGACCGCCGATCCGTTCCACTGCAGGATGTCATGCTGCGCGGCATCCCATACCACCGGGATGGATACCGGAGCGTCGGCGGGTTTGGCATTGACCGGCTGGTTGATCGAAAATACCGAGCCTTCGTTGAAGATATTCCCGAAGGCATCCAGGCGGCTGTAACCATTAGGATAGGGCGGGTGGTTGACCTTGATGCGTTCAACCAGGGGCGCGAGCGTTTTTTCCACCTTCTTCTTGAGCTTGGCTACACCTGCGGGCTCGGCTTTGTCACCCAGCACCCGGCTCGCGAAGCGCTCGAATTTTTTATCGTCATCCAGCGTGGCCTGCAGGGACTCTCCGATCTCGGTGACCAGACGGTCGAAGTCCCCATGGGCCGGGCCACCCTCGGTGAGGAAGGATTTTCCCGTGTATTCCACTTTGCCGGTGTGGCACGCGGCACAGGTTACACCGAAATAGCTCGTGCCATCGCGGTCCTTGTCTTTTACAAATCCGATCGGCAACCCGTCCGGATTCCATTTCGGGTCGGCCGGCCAGCCGATATAACGCAAACGTTGCTCGAGGTTTTCCTGCGAAGAGAACAGTTCTTCGCCTTCGGTCCTCTCCAGAGCAAGAAACCACTCGTACGGAATAATCCAGGTCCCCTGGCTGGTATACCACCATTCCATGCGAGTCTCGTGATTCCAGCCCTGATCGACATAATCCGGAAGTTTGGCGGAATTCGGAGCCCCCGCGGAGTAGCCCTTGGCTGCTTCGATAGCCGAAATATTCTGATAAGCGCCCAGCATCAGGATCGTCAACCCAAACATCAATGGCATTCGATACTTTTTCATAATTATTCTCCTTCCAGAATTTCCTGGTGGTAATGGCTTTGGCCTGGCGGGAATCTTCTTCGCTTTTTCTTTACCCGGAGTGCTGCATCGTCTGCCTGAGGATTCCCGGTCTCACGCAGTGTTGAATTCGGATTCCGCACCGGATTTCTCGAAGCGCCTTTGCTTGATTGGTCATGTCACCTCGACGTAACTGGCAGGAAGCGGGGGCTTATAGTCAGGCATCGCTTTGACGCGAGTCAGCACGCCGGTATGGATTTTTGCGCCTTCCGGAATCTTGCGGATTGCCGGCGGCCAGATACGCCACAATCCCGTGCGCGATTCATGCAGCGTACCCAGCGGGTCTCCCGGAATGCGATCTCTCCACCCTTCTTTCAGTCTCAAACCGTGTTTTTCGGCGTTTTCGAGCATCCAAAGCAGGGTAAGGTTCGATAGCCCCCGTTCTTCATACCAGCCGCCGACGTCTGAATGAACCCCTGCGAACCACACTTGCTGGACATTTTGACCGGGAGCCAGTTCAGTCTCATTCCACAGACTGACCGGAAATTTCTTGCGTTTTTCGTCGATCGCGATGGCATGATAAGCGTTGGCCACATCCCTGTTGAGTCGGTCATCAAAAAATTGTCTTCCCAACCATAAACCGAGCGAACCCACGGTATCCCATACCCCGATGAAATGGGGTTTGCATTCATGGCAATAGGTTTTCTTGAAACCCTCCGCGATCGGGCTGTTACCGGGTGTGTTGTAGATACTGCTGGCATAGGGGATCAGGTTATTACTGCCTTTTTGCAACAACCCGACTTTATGCAGCATGCCCGCCAATGCCCGCACCGTAAAAGCGCCGCGGCTGAAGCCAAATAAAAATAGTTTGTCACCGGGGTCGTATCGGTCCATCAGATAGGTATAGGCGTCTTCGATGTTTTCGGTCAGGCCGTAACCAAAACCCTGACCCATGAGAGCGCCGATCTTTTTTCCCAGTACGCGACCAAAGATACTGAAGGTTCCGACGCCTGGATCGTAATAGGCTCTTTGGTCTTCATCCCGAACGACAGGCTCATACATATCAACAACGTTGGTATTGTTGAGCCCGTATTCGTTGCCGGTTCCGTCGCAACATACCACGATATTTTCAGCCATCACGAAGCTCCCGTTAATTTATAAAGGTTTGTAAGATCAACCACCGCAGGCTACGCCAAAATTCGCATATCGAACAAATAAAGGAGTCTTTTGTAAAATGAGACAGTACACCCCCTTCGGATCCGTCGCTAAGGTTTGTTCCGAATGGTCAACAATTTCGAAATGGCGTAACGCTCTGTTTATAGCCAGACATTTACTTGGTTCTTGAATCTAATCAGGCTGTCACTTTATTGTGCGGAACAACAAGAGAGGTATTTCGGAAATCCGAAGCGGCCCCAACCCTATATTTGTTAGCCGGAGAATACTAAAAGCCTGATCAGATGTCAAATATTTCGACAGCCATTTTAGAATCAGGATTCGATAATGTTTGAAGCACACCATGAGGCAGTGGCTTCAATACCGCGGCGGATTCAAAACATGAACTATAACTTCCAATAGAATCAAGATAGTTACGGTGTGCCCATTAAAAGTTATGACCCAGACAAAGCACGAGATCTAACCAAATTGTAATAATCTCTGATTTTCTGATGTGGTACCGAACTGTGATGTAAATAGTTTAAGAAAGAATAAGTCCGATTATATTCTAATAACAATGATTAGCTAAGGTTAGGTATGGATATATCGGGGCAAAATCGGATGAATTCGAATCCTGCGCGGCGGTTTTCAAAAAAGTCTGAAGAAAATCTACGGACCCCGGGATCGCAGAGCGGTTAATCCGCTATCAGCAACCGCCAGCGGACTCGGCGATTTACTGAGGGCCGCGGATTCAAGGCCCAGCGCGCTCGCCACATCGGATTCGGTGAGATTCGGCGTGCATAATTCGATGAAGCGATAGGCGAAGCCGCGCAGGTAACGGCCGCGGCGCACGGCGATCCGGGTCGTGTTTTCCGCGAACAGGTGACTGCTTTCCAGCAAGCGGAGCCCGGCATCCCGCGCCGCATCATAGGCCATGGAGGCGATGATACCGATACCGAGGCCCAGTTCGACATAGGTCTTCATCACGTCGGCGTCGAGCGCGGACATGATTACGTCCGGGCTTAACCCGGCCGCGGCAAAGGTCGAATCGATCCGCGTGCGCCCGGTGAATCCTTCGTGATAGGTGATGACCGGGTAGTCCGCGATCGCTTCCAGCGTGAGCGGGCGAACCGACTCGAGCGGATGGCCGGCCGGCACGATCACCGCATGATGCCACGCGTAATAGGGAAGTGAAACCAGGTCCGCGACTTCCGCCAGCGCCTCGGTCGCCACCCCGATGTCGGCGAGCCCGTGCAGCAGCATCTGCGCGATCTCATCCGGGCTGCCTTGATGGAGCTTCAAATGCACCTTCGGAAAGCTGCGCTTGAACTCGGTGACGACCTCGGGCAGTGCATAGCGCGCCTGAGTATGGGTGGTCGCCACGGAAAGCTGGCCGTGTTCGCGGTTACTGTACTGTTCGGCCAGGCGCTTGAGATTGGCCGCGTCCAGCAACATCCGTTCGACAATCCCGACCAATTCCTTGCCCGGGCCGGTGAGTCCGAGCAGGCGTTTACCCTTGCGGACGAACAGTTCGACCCCGAGCTCGTCCTCGAGGTCCTTGAGCTGCTTGGAAACGCCGGATTGGGAGGTGAACAGCGCATTGGCCGCCTCGGTCAGGTTGAAGTTGCGCCGCACCGTCTCGCGGACGATGCGCAGTTGCTGAAAGTTCACCGGACCGCCCCGGTCACGCCTTCGCGTTTAAAAATTTTAAGTTGCGAAGGCACCAGTCGTACGCGTTGCCCCTCCGACAACTCCAAAGCCGCGACCCGCTCGCGAGTCAGTTCGACCTCGAAGTGAGTTCCGGTCGATCCGTTCACCCCATCTAGCTCCACCCGCGCGGTCATGCCGAACGCAAGGATCCGGCCGATTCGTGCGGCAACCCCGGTAGGGCTATCGGTCGGTGCGGTTGCATCGGTTATGATATCCAGTTCATGGGGCCGGGCGAACGCGATCACCTCGGCGCCATGGTCGAAGTCATGCGTTTCGTGTGGAAGTACTTCCTCCCCGACACGCAAGGTCTCTCCCTCCATGCGGCCGTGGAAGAAATTCACCGACCCGAGGAAACTGTACACGAAGGGGCTCGCCGGATGCCCGTAGACCTCTTCCGGCGTGCCCACCTGCTCGACCTTGCCGTGATTTAAAAGTACTACCCGATCGGCGACCTCGAGCGCTTCCTCCTGGTCGTGGGTCACGAAGACCGAGGTGATTTTAAGCTCCTCGTGGAGCTTTCTGAGCCAGCGTCGCAGTTCCTTGCGAACCTTCGCGTCGAGCGCGCCGAAAGGCTCGTCGAGCAACAGCAGGCGCGGTTCCACTGCCAAAGCGCGAGCCAATGCGATCCGCTGGCGCTGGCCACCCGATAGTTGCGAGGGGCGGCGGTCGGCCAGCCAATCGAGCTGCACGAGATTCAGCAATTGGTGGACCTTTTCGCGGATGGTGTTTTCGGTTGGCCGTTCGGCCTTCGGCTTCACCCGCAGGCCAAACGCTACGTTGTCGAATACGGTCATATGCCGGAATAGAGCGTAGTGCTGGAATACAAACCCTACCTGGCGTTCGCGCACGTGGCGCACGGTGGCATCCTCGTTATCCAGAAAGATCGCGCCCAGATCCGGACTCTCGAGCCCCGCGATGATCCTGAGCAGGGTGGTTTTGCCGCAGCCTGAAGGACCGAGCAGGGCAATCAGTTCGCCGGATTGAATGTCCAGGTCGACGCCATGTAAGGCGCTGAAGTTGCCGAAAGATTTGCTGATATTACGAACCGCGATACTCATTGAACGGTTCCATAAATTTCTGCCGAAACACGAGCCTGTTGTTGAATGCGCCACTCCAACAGGGTTTTGAGCGCCAATGTCAGCAGCGCGAGCAGGGCCAACAGGGAAGCCACCGCGAACGCCGCGGCGAAGTTGTATTCGTTGTAGAGGATTTCCACGTGCAGCGGGATCGTATTGGTGAGTCCGCGAATATGGCCGGATACCACCGACACCGCGCCGAATTCTCCCATGGCCCGTGCATTGCAGAGGATCACACCGTACAGGAGCCCCCACTTGATGTTGGGCAAGGTTACGTACCAAAAGGTCTGCCATCCGCTCGCACCGAGTACCAGTGCCGCTTCCTCTTCTTCGGTGCCCTGCTCCTGCATCAGGGGGATCAACTCCCGGGCCACGAACGGGAAGGTGACGAAAATCGTCGCGAGCACGATGCCTGGCACCGCGAAGATCAGCTGGATAGCGTGTTCCACCAGCCAGGGTCCGAACCAACCCTGCAATCCGAACAGCAGCACATAAATCAGCCCGGAAATGACCGGCGAAACCGAAAAGGGCAGGTCGATCAGAGTGGTTAGAAGACTCTTGCCGCGGAATTCGAACTTGGCGATGGTCCAGGCCGCGGCGATGCCGAACACGAGATTCAGGGGTACGGCGATGACGGCGACGAGCAAGGTCAGCTTTACGGCGGCCAATGCGGTGGCTTCGGTGAGGGCGGCCAAAAACACCTCCAAACCCTTGCTCAAGGCCTCAACGAATACCGCGAGCAGGGGCACCAGCAGAAAAAGGCCTAAAAAGGTAAGGGCCAAGCCGATGAACAGCCAACGGATCGGTGCCGGTTCGGTGACGGCCTGAACGGCAACGGTCTCTCTGAGTGCCGGCGGATTGATTGCGATCGCGGACATGGTTTTTGGTACCCTCGTTGAATTCAAGAAATAGAGAGCCGTGTACGGCTCCAGGACTGGACGAGATTGATCAGGAAGAGCAGCAGGAACGAAAACACCAGCATGGACACGGCAATCGCGGTGGCGCCGGCATAGTCGTACTGCTCCAGTTTCGTGATAATCAGGAGCGGGGTAATCTCCGACACCATCGGCATATTGCCGGCAATGAAGATCACCGATCCGTATTCGCCGATGGCGCGCGCAAAGGCCAGCGCGAAGCCGGTGAACAGTGCCGGCGCGAGGCTTGGAAAAATCACCCGGCGAAATGTTTGCCAGCGGTTTGCGCCAAGGCTGGCCGCGGCCTCTTCGAAGCCGGAGTCGAAATCCTCGAGCACCGGCTGTACGGTACGCACCACGAACGGAAGTCCTATGAAGATGAGCGCCACGACAACGCCGAGCGGTGTGTAGGCGATTTTGAGACCCGCGGGTTCGAGCCACCTCCCGATCCAGCCGTTGCCGGAATAAATCGTCGCGAGCGCGATGCCGGCGACCGCGGTAGGCAGGGCGAAAGGCAGATCGACCAAAGCATCCAGCAGACGCTTGCCGGGAAAACGATAGCGCACCAGTACCCAGGCGACCAGCAGTCCGAAGCAAAGATTGATGCAAGCCGCAACCAGCGAGGCGCCGAAAGTCAGCCTATAAGAAGCCAGCACGCGCGGAGCGGTCACCGTGTTCCAGAAGGCGTCCCAGCCCGGAGCCGCGCTTTTCAGAAATGCAGCGGACAGAGGAATCAGCACGATGAGGCTCAGGTACAGCAGGGAAAAACCCAGGGTCAGACTGAATCCGGGCAATACCGTGTGTCGCGTAAGAATTTTCATGATGCGGCTGTCGTAACATGTTATTGAAGTCCGGAATCCGCTGCCGGCCTGGTTAAGGCGCGAATCCCGTTGCGATGGAAACAAGTTTACATCAAGCAATATAGAACCAAAAAGAATAATAAATGAGAAGTAAATAACATAAACGTATATATAACATCCCGGCCGTGGACGCCGGGATGATTCGGGTGAAGGATGGAATAAAATGAAATCCGGCCATTCCTGTCCGGATTGGAATGGGGTTTAATCCGCTCGCGGAATTCTCGGCGGGGGCGGGATATTCGGTTGCGCCGACAGCGGGTCTGTCCCCTGTACTTTGCTGCGATGTCGATCAGCGATTCCCTGTGCGTTTTCTCCAGACTGGAATTCGCGCCAATACGAGGCCGGAGCCGGAATACCCAACCAATGTCCCTGCAAGTGGCGCGCTCCGGAGGCCAGTACGAAATCCCGCTGCCGGTCGGTTTCGATGCCTTTGATGACTGCTTCGGCGCCGGTTTCCCGCACGATCTCGAAGAGCTTCGGAAATATGCGCCTGAGCCCTTCATTGCGCTCGACCTCCCGGATGAACCCGAGGTCGGATTTTATGAAATCGGGCGCGAGGCGCCAGAGCCGGCCAAGATCGGAACCCCGGCGGCCGAAATCATCGATGGCGACCTGGTAGCCGCATTCCCGATAATTGTCCATGGCCTTGCGCAGGGTGACTTCGCCGCCGACCGCACTTTCCTGGATTTCGATGACGACCTTGTGAGTCGGGACTGAATACAGTTGCAGTATCTGCTCGAATACCCGACCGTGGGAATCGACACTTACCAGTAGTTTGGGGTGCACGTTCACGAAAAGCAGTCCCGAGTCGGCCGGCAGCGCCAAGGAATTGAGCAGATGCAAGGTGCGGCAGATACGGTCGAACCGAACCAGTTTCCCGTAGGCGTCTGCATATTCGAAAGCCATCCGGGCTTCGATGGTCGCGATGCCGCCGACCGAAGGGCGCAGCAATGCCTCGAAACCAATCGCACGGTCCGTCGCGGAATCCACGACCGGCTGAAACACGCTATCGAGTTTGATACCCAAAAATCCCGCGGTAAACCGGCCCGGGCTTTCCTCGGTGAGGTACTTATCGAGATTGAGGTATAGCTCCGCGCGTAAATCCTCTTTCAAATTTTCTATCCGTTGTTTGGTCATCGCTTTTTTGGCTCTGTATCAAATCATCAAACTCGTTTTGTATCCGGTCGGCATCCGCCGACACTTGAAAAATTGCCATGGCGAACATACCTACCCAGCTTCCGGCTATGAATGCAATTAGGATAAAAATCCAGGTCATTTCGTTTACCTCGTTCTGTTGTTTGCTGTCCATCCCCCGGGAATCCGGGTTTGGCCCTGGCTGGGGTTCTGCTTGGAATCGGGGCATCGTATGACCTCCCCGTTGCTGGCTGTTTTGGACATGGTTAGTCTCCCGAACTGTTTAGAAAAATCGGCGGGCCGAAACCCGCCCGAAAAATTCATCCCTGAAATCACGGAGCTGCTTCCCTGGTTGAGACGTTCGAGCGTTTACTCGCCGAAATTGAAGAAAATGTAACTAATTCGCTTAATAACGAAAACAAATAAAAACGGGAATTGATATAACTGATATCGATATCGATCCGGGGCAGTCGGATCGTGGGAAACCTTGACCCCGGCCCATCCGCCTTATTCTTCGGGCGGCGCGTGAGTGACATGGTGAGAAAAACGGGCGGGCCCGCGTAAGAGAACTTGGCGTTTCAGAAGTTTAACCAGCGTCGTCATCGCCCCTACGAACACGCCGGGTAATCACGGATTGACCAGATCCACTTCCGTGGCCTTGACGATTGCGACAACTTCCTGGCCCCTGGCCAAACCCAATTCCCTTAGCGATCTCGAGGTGATCACCGACGTGACGGTGCCCACGGCGGTTTCGAGTTCCACCTCATAAACGACGTCGCCGTAAACGACGGCGCCGGCATGGATATCCTTGACGGTACCACGGATTTGATTTCTCGCATTGAAGGCTGATATGGACATGGTTTGTCTCCGGAAAAGTGAAAGTGAGTCTGGTTCATCTTCGATATCGCATTCGGCATCAGATCGTGTGCCCCCTCGCATGGAAACCGGATGGGGTTCCGCCAGACCTAACCCGGCCCGCCAGCGTGGTCTTGCGCCGCGGCGGCTGCGCCCCGTCCATACTGGTCCGGTCTTGCTCCCGACATGCGACGAATCCCCGCGGGTCCTTATCCTTCGTGGGATGGGTGTTTGCCCAGCAACTAAAGTTTAGACGGACTTTTAGGGATGACGTCGATGCAGCGGGTCAGCACGAGAATTTTTACATTGTTGAGACGTTCGCGCTGGCGTTGGGCCGGCTTGGGTGGGAATGTAACCAGTTTGTTTAATATCGAAAACGAATTAAACATGAAATTGATATAACTGACATCGATATGGTTCGGGCCGTCGATCATTGGAGAGGCATGACCCTGACTCCGCCGCCTCATTGACGAAGCACCCAACCACGCTCCCCTGCAGAACTCTTTCAGATCCTCCGGATAACGTTGGAGCCTGGGCTTGAGTATTGCGCCCGTTTCAGATTTTTGATTCAAACATCTGGTATCGCGGAAAGATTCGGAACGGGATGCCTATCCCGTCCCACTCGGGAATCGCCGGCAGGATGCCCGGCCAGAATCGTAGGGCAGATGCCCGCAGAGTGATCCGCCAATCTTTGCGCAAACATCTAGTAGTCAGTCATGTTAAATTGCAATGCCCCGTCACCCCGGCAGGGATTGCCGG
>JBOICY010000209.1:0-2912 GCA_050740335.1 Methylococcales bacterium
GACACCGGGTCATGATTGAATAGAGCGTGCGTTGCGGCTGCCAGGCTAAGGCCCGGAATGCTTCGGGCACCGTGAAGGTCAACAAAAAATACTCCGCAGGCAGCTGTTTTTTGAGCTGACGTTCCAAACCTTGTTGGCTCTCAGGATGTGGGCAGTGCGGAGCGTTGCGGTGACCCCAGGAATGCGGCACAAAGATTGGGCTTTCGCACGCCGCGCATTGTGCCAACATCACGGGACTTTGCGTCGTGCGGCAGATCTGCCAAGTCGCCGCAGGCCTTGGCACGAAACGCTCTTGATTGCCCTTGGAATCGCGGATTGGAAATACTGGAAGATCGTCACGGATCACATTCAACCCTCGTGACCAGCCAACTGCTACTGGATCAATGGCATGCCAGCATTGGCGATTCAACATTGGCTGATGCGATTATGGATCGGCTGGTACACAACGCTTATAAAATAAATTTAAAAGGAGAATCACTACGAAAGAAACAAGCGAATTTGACGACAACTAACAAGATAGAGTAAAACTTAACTTCCCGCGTCGCTACGCTCCGATGAGGGTGGCAGCATTCACCGGTTTAGGTGGCAGCTTTCAGGTGGTTTGGGTGGCAACTTTCACCGGAATATGCAGAAGCCAAGACCCATATCGTGGACGCCACCCAAGCAAGCTTCAAGTTCCTGGGTTTTACGATTCAGATGAATCGAGGGGTGAAGACCGGAAAGCCGTACCCGAATGTTCGGCCGGCCGACCAATCGCTGAAGAAGATCAAGCCGAGGCTGACCGAGTTGACGGGAAGAAACTTGACGCCGATCCCTTTGGGGAACGTAGCAGGAAATGTGAATTGCAGCCTGCGAGGCTGGGTCAATTACTTCCACTACCGGAACTCTAACCAAGGGATGGATAAAGTCAAAAACCATGCGGAACAACGGTTGCGAACCTGCCCTTGATGAAGCGCCACAAAGTGAAAGACAGGGGGATTGGCAAAGACCGCTTCCCGAGTGTCGACCGATACCGGCGCCACGGGCTGTACAAGGTTCCAACAGTAGCGGGCTGGCGCTCGGCGCATGCCTCGACATGAAGAACATCGGAAAGCCGTGTGCGGGAAAACCGCATGCACGGTTTGATGAGGGAGGGCAGGCGAGAGCCTGTTCTCTACTCTACCTATCTTTCGCTATCTTTCCGCAACGATCGGGCGAACATCATCAGATGTTCGCCCGATCGGTTTCCTTGGACAGTCTCGTCAGCGCAACGGTTGCAAACCAGGATAGAACGAGGAATCGTCTCCCGCCGATGCGCCATCCTCAATGCTCGGTCCGTTATCCCATATGGGAATTGGCCCGCTTCGCCTGTCCTCCAGGTGCTGGCCAAGCATACCGAGGCGGTTTGAATAGTCCCATATTCCACCGCGAACCTCGGCCATGGCGCTGACACTAAGATCTTTGCTCAGATCATCGATACGAATATTGCTCATGGTGCCTCCTTTAAAAGCTACCGAAAGTAAGTACGTTGCATTTGGCACTTCACAATAATAATTCCGAGTGCACAGGGTTTAACTCACATTTCGTGCCACCAAAGCCACTAAAGCGTGCGTAGAACTGTAACTACCTGGGAAGCAGTAAGTTTTCACTGTGGTGTCACTGCACTCAGGATCGACGACGGACACCCCGTTTGAACGTAAGTTGTATAGGAAACCCTATTTGCGAGCCGAAAGTTTTGTCTAACATAACAGAAATAAACTCCTCCCCGAACGCAAGACATTGACCGACAGGGTGAGAATAATTGCGATGGGAAGGATCATAACGATTAAAGCAGATGTGTCTACCATCGAATTTATGGAGAGAAATTTTCATTGTTGTTGTGCTGTGGGTATGTGGGTAACAGGGATGTTATCCACATACCCACAGCCGGCGATTTTCAATTTTTCGAAAACTTAAATTTCGCTCCAGAGCAGGTGGCGGGTAACCTACCGGGGGCGTAGAATCGATCCAGGTGGGGGTGTGGCTCGCGGGGTCCGCCGAAGCTTCGGCTCGCTCTTGAAATGCCGCCCCCGCCGCTTGCGCCATCCGAGACGTCTGGATTGGGATGGTGCCGGATGAATCGATTCGTGGCGCTGCAAGTAGACGAGACGCGGGATGGTGAGTTTGTTTCCACTGTTTAGCGAGGAATCGACCATGAACCGAGGCCCTTCTCTGCAAGTCGCCGTCGATGTCGGCAGCCGCGCCCATTACGTGGTCATTGGCCTGAGTGATGGCGGCCTTTTGGATGAATTTACGATTGCGCATAGCCTTTCGGGCTTCGACCAGTTTTTCCAATGTATCGAACAACAGCAACGCCTCTGCCTGCACTACCGGACGCTGGGCAGCCAGGCAGAGGGCTACAACGGTTGGGCTCGACCGTTGGACCTCGAAGTGCTGCGGCGCGGGGTTCGGCTGTACAATGTAAACAACCTGAAACCGGCGCGCTTTAAAGAGATCTTTCCGGCGGCGGCTAAATCCGATGCGATCGACGCCCGCAAGATCCGCGAGTGGTTTCAGCTCGAAAGCCATTTGCCGCTCGCCAAAGACGCGCTGCAGGCGGTACTCCCGGTACCCGAGGTCAATCGACGCTTGAAGCGTCTCAGCCGGCGCCGACGCCAGCTGGTGAATGAAAAGATGATCGTACAAAACCGTTTGCAGTCCGATTTGCAAGCGGTCTGTCCGAGTCTCGTGGACCTCACCGGGAGTGTCGACAACCTGTGGTTTCTACGCTTTCTGACCTGCCGGGAGAGCTTGCCCAAGCGGTTAGGCCTGCATCCGAAAAGCCTGTTCGGCATACCCGGCGTCGGTCGGAATGATGCGGGCCAGATTCGGGACTGGCAGTGTCAGGCACGCTTTTCCGACGAAGTCGATTAGGTGGGGCCATGATTCTGCAG
>JBOICY010000210.1:0-14007 GCA_050740335.1 Methylococcales bacterium
GACCTCACTCTATTCCCAGGTCAGTGCGGTGAATTTTCAGGGAAGTGTCGAGGCAATCCGCGAACGGCTCCGGCCGATTTTGCTTTCGGCTCGCGAGCACCGGGCTTTCGTGTGCATTGACATGGAACAGTACGAGTACAAGGCGATCGTGCTGGAAACCTTCAAGACGCTGTTGATGGAAGACGCGCTCAGAGATTGGCGCGACGCCGGAATCGCGATGCAGGCCTATCTCAAGCAGAGCAGGGAGGATATCGCGGACTTGGTGCGATGGGCGAACAGGCGGGGAACCCCGGTCACTATTCGCCTGGTTCGGGGCGCCTACTGGGACTATGAAACCCTCATAGCCCGGCAACATGGCTGGGCGGTCCCGGTTTGGACCGGGAAATCGGAGACCGATGGGTGTTACGAACAGTGTCTCGAGTCTTTGCTCGGGGACCATCCTGCAGTCAGAACCGCAGTCGCGACACATAATCTCCGCAGTATTGCGGTTGCGATCGCGCTGGCCGAAGAAAAGCGGCTCGGTCCCGATCAGATCGAATTTCAGATGCTGTACGGCATGGCTTCCGGCCTGCAACAAGCGATTCCGCCACTCGGCTACTGTCTCAGGGTGTATGTTCCGTTCGGAGAACCGGTTCCGGGAATGGCCTATCTGGTCAGGCGATTGCTGGAGAATTCATCCGGCCAGTCGCTTTTGATTCCCGAGCGATCTGAAGCGTTGAACCCACCGCCCGCTCCGGCGGCGCGGCTTCCTTCCGTAGCGCGCCGGGATACCTGTCAAGCACGCGACGAAAACGTCGATCTGCCGGGTGATCATCCGAAGTTGCCTCCGTTTGTGAATGAACCGCCGCGCCGGTTTACCGATCAACGGGAGCATCAATCGATGGACTCGGCGATCGATGAGTCCAAGCGGCATCTCGGAAAGTATTATCCTTTATGGATCAATGGAGATGCGATCGAAACCGAAGGATCCATCGAATCGCTGAATCCGGCGAATCCCGAGCAGGTCATCGGCCGGGTCGGGGTTGCCGGCATCCAGCATGCGGACCTTGCGGTCGCCGGTGCCCGCGAAGCGTTTCAAAGCTGGTCGGTGTTGCCGGTCCGGGAGCGCGCGGCGGTTCTGATCAGGACCGCCGGATTGCTGCGCGAGCGCCGCGAGCGGTTCGCGGCCCTGGAAATACTCGAGGCCGGAAAAACCTGGCTGGAGGCCGACGCGAATGTTACCGAAGCCATCGATTTTCTGGAATTTTATGCGCGCGAAGCCGTGCGGCTCGATGCACCCGATGGACTCGATGGACCCGGAGAACATAATGTTTACAGCCATACTCCCTTGGGTGTGGGGGTCGTGATCCCGCCCTGGAATTTTCCGTTGGCGATCCTGACCGGGATGCTGTCCGCGGCGCTGGTTGCCGGCAACACGGTGATTTTGAAACCCTCGTCGCAGACCCCGGTCATCGCGGCGCATTTCGTGCATTTGCTAAAGGAAGCGGGACTTCCCGCCGGTGTTGTGCAGTTTTTACCGGGGCCCGGGTCGAGTCTGGGCCAATATCTGGTCGAACATCGCGACACTCACTTCGTGGTCTTTACCGGCTCCGAAGCGGTCGGTACGGCGCTGATCGAATCGGCCGCGCGCAGGAGATCTGGCCAGACTCATGTCAAGCGTGTGGTCGCCGAAATGGGCGGTAAAAACGCGATCATTGTCGACCGCGACGCGGAACTCGATGAAACGGTCAGCGGCATCGTTCGCTCCGCATTCGGTTACCAGGGACAAAAGTGCAGCGCCTGTTCCCGGCTGATCGTCATCGGCATGCAATACCGGGCATTGCTGGCCAGACTGGTCGATGCGAGCCGCAGCCTGAATATCGGTAATCCAGAGAATCCGGCGGTTAATTTCGGACCGGTGATCGAATGCGCGGCAATGGAAAGGATCCGAACGGCGATCCGCGAGGGTCGAAAGACTGCCAGGCTGGAACTGGCGGTCGATGTTTCCGAAAATACGCCGGGCTTCTTTATCGGACCAACCCTGTTCAGCGATGTGCCGCGAGATTCCGGATTATTCCGCGAAGAAATCTTCGGTCCGGTTCTGTCGGTTCTTCCAGCCGCCAATTTGGATCAGGCATTGGATCTCGCGAACGATTGCGCCTATGCGCTGACCGGCGGATTTTATTCCCGCAGCCCGTCCAATATCGAGCGTGTAAAACGAGAATTTCAGGTTGGCAACCTTTACATCAATCGCGGCATCACGGGAGCCCTGGTTGCTCGCCAGCCGTTCGGAGGTTTCAGGATGAGCGGAGTCGGGAGCAAAGCCGGCGGGCGATCCTACCTTGCACAGTTCCTGAACCAGAAAACCCTGACAGAAAATACTTTACGGCGTGGATTTGCGCCGGCTTCCGGCACCGGTTAAGACCGGATCACGCGGAGATGGAATTTTCGCTTTGCGCCAATTGCCTGGCGTTCTATACTCTGCTGAATCGTCTTCCACAATCACCGGAGCCTGTTCATGGGATTTATGCACAAAAAACGTCTGTCAGTCCTTTTTTCCGGTATCTTGGGAATCGGTGTGGCCACGCTCGCTCCGAACGCCGGCGCATTGCCATCGACTTATGTTCCCGCCGGCGATAAACGCCCCAGCATTGTCGCGATGGGCTTGGATTTTCTGGTCGTCAGGCCCCTGACCTTTGCATTGACGGTCGGCGGTGGGGCATTTTGGTTTTTGACCATGCCGGTCACCGCCATCGGAGGAAATGTCGCGGATGCCGGCGATAAATTCTTCCTCGAGCCGGGCCGGTACACCTTCGTGCGGCCTCTGGGGCATATGGAACTGGACAATTCTCCGGTGTTCGGTGAAACCGAAGAAATGTCGTCGGCTCCCGCAGGGCAATAAATTTCATTCGCCCTTCGCGTCGTCAGGTCTGCCGCACGCTTGCTCGAAGGCCAGTGCGCGGGCCAGCGTGTCGATCAATAAATTTCCCGCCGTTTCCGCGGAATCTGCATAGGACACAATCCCGTCTTCATGGCCGAGCATGGAAAATATTCCCGCACAAGGTCGCCCCAGTGACCGAATCAGATTGTGGACTTGATCCGCCATTTCCGGAGTGCCGTAGGCAATTGTCGTTCCGATTGAAGGGATACCAAGCCTTCGAGTGGCGCGCCAAAGTTCCGGGCTGTGAACATGCATGACAAATCGGATGTCCGGATGGCAGCGATAGACCGCGGCATGGGTCAGCGCCTCGGATGAGGGTTTAACCGGTCCTTCGGCTACAATGCGGTTGTTCCGGATCGAGGAACCGGTAATGATGCAAAAATGGCTGTCGTTCAGGCGTTCCGCGGCCCCGGTTTGAGTTCCGCTGATCACAAACCGGTTCAATCCTTTTCTCGTGGCGGGCGCTGCTTCGATTCTTTGACTGATATTTCCGAAGCCGAGTCCGCCATAGCGTTCGGGGTCCTGCCCGATCATTGCGAGTCTGTGCAGTACCGTCCTCCAGGCGATCAAGGTTCCAAGATCCTTGATTTCGAGGACGGACTTCGGTTCAAAATCCAAGGTAAATTTGATGACCCCTTCCTGGTCTTCTATGTTCATTGATTTGTCAGGGTTATTGTGGTTCTATGTTTTTTCCGGATGCGGTGCCCGTAAACCAACGTAATCAGAAGCAACCAGACCAACACCAGGCATCCGATGACGCCGTCGTAGCTCCCGATCAGAAAGCTCCAGGGGCTGTCCGGCACTGCGCCGGTGTAGCGCTTGGTGAGTTTGATGATGAAGACCCAGGCCGCATGCAGCCCGATGCAGTAACCGATTCCTCCGGGGGTTTCGATCAGCACCGCGCAAAGGAAAAGGCTCACGACAAACAATGCCAGGAAGGAATCGAGATTGGCGAGGTTGAATATTTGTACCAAAGCAGCCGGGACCAATTCCAACCCGCTCGTCCAGCGCAATTCTTCGGCCGGAACTTCGCCGCGCCCGCCGATAAAATGCAGTCCCGCATAAAAAAATGCGGTAATCAGAAGGGCCGAGCGGGTATTTCCGTATTTTAACAGCGCGCCGAACAGGAGTCCGCGGAACAGCGACTCTTCGAGAACGGCAACGATCATGCCGGTTCCCAATGCGCCTGCCAGGTGCCGGACGAGCCGAGCCGTTCCGTCAATCTGATTTTGCATTACGGATCTCACGTCGAGTGCGATCAATGTGATTACGACAATGCCCAGAATCACCGCGCCGAGCAGGAAGCCCTTGGAGACCTGAAGCATAAGGCTTGACCAGTTGCCGGGAAAGCCCATTTCGCCTGCCGAAAGACCGAATTTTTTCCGGGCCGGAAAAATTCCAATGATCAAAAAGCCAAGGCCGAGGCGGTTCACGAGTCGCGGGAACGCTATTTTCAGATCGATCACAAGGTATAGCGGATAAGCCAGCAGCGCCGCGATCAGGATTGCGCTTAACAGGTAAGCCAGGGGCGATAAAAACAACAGCCACGGGGCATATTTGGAGTTCATAAAGGATACTGAAAATGGTTTTCCGCTGATTCGGGGATTGCAAATTGGTATCGCTTTTTACTGAGGCCGCGGACCGGATCGGTGGAACCGGCTCTGCACAAAGTATACTCAATTCCGGTATAATTCGTTCCAATATCGGCGAACGTGGCGGAACTGGTAGACGCGCTGGATTTAGGTTCCAGTGGGGTATCCTGTGAGAGTTCGAGTCTCTCCGTTCGCACCATCATAACTCATGGTTGGACGTTTTCGGTTTGGATTTTTGATTGGTTCTACTTGGTCCAAGTAGTCCGCAAGCTCTTCACACAGGCCGCGGGTTGAGGTCAGTCCTTCCGCCCTGAACGGCGCAGTTTTTACCAGCTATTCGCTAATCCAAGACTCGAGGAGAATGCATGCAAGTTTCTGTTGAACAGACATCTGAACTCAAAAGAAAGCTGAAAGTCCAGGTGCCGGAAGATACGATTCAATCAGAATGCGCCAAACAGATCGATTCATTGGCCCGGACGATCAAACTGGATGGTTTTCGCCCCGGCAAGATCCCGATCGGAATCATCCGGAAACGCTTTGGAGAATCGGTACGAAATGAAGTGGTCGGTAAATTGATCCGCTCCTCGTTGTTCGATGCGCTTAACGATCATCACCTTCGGCCCGCCGGGGTTCCGTTTATAGAAAATACCGTGGACGAAGCGGGGAAGGGCCTGGAGTTCGAGGCCAGCTTCGAGGTCTATCCGAGCATCCGATTAAGCCCCTGCAAAGATTTGAACATTGTTCGACCAGTCTGTGAAATAGCGGAGTCGGATGTCGATAAAATGGTCGAAAAACTGCGCCTTCAACGCAGGAAATGGCAGACCGTGGAACGAGAAGCCATTCAAAATGACAAACTCGCGCTTTCATTTTCCGTCAGCGTCGAGGAACCGGGTTTTGCCAGGGATCCAATCGATGATTTCGAAATCGAAATCGGATCCGGGCGGATGATTCCCGGATTCGAGGACAACTTGCTCGGATTGAAGGCGGGCAGCGAAAAGACCTTCACCCTTCCCTATCCGGAAGATTACGGCGATGAACAATTTGCCGGAAAGTTGGCTGAATTCAAGGTGCGGGTCGAAAAAGTCGAAGAATTCGATCTGCCGGAAATCGATGCGGACTTCATCAGGCAGTTCGGAATCGAGTCCGGGGGGCTTGACGAGTTCCGCAGTTCATTGAAAGATCATCTGGAAAATCAAAAAAATCGCGCGATTCAAGCGAGAACCAAGGCAGCCGTGATGGACGCTATTCTAATGGCGAATGCGGTGACGCTACCGGAAACCCTGGTCGACCAGGAAATCGAACAATTGAAAAAGCAACATCCCCCGCATCACGGGGGGGGCGAAACGGAGCTTAGCGAGGAACAGCTCGGTTACTATGAGATCCAGGCACGGCGGCGCGTGAAGCTCGCATTAGTGTTGGCAGAAATCATCGCTCAACACAAGCTCAAGGCGGATCGCGATCGGGTTTTCAAGGTGCTTCAGGATCTGGCTCAAAGTTTCAATTCTCCGGACTCGGTGGTCAACTGGTACTACTCCAACCCGGACCAACTCAAGCCCATTGAACAACTCGTGTTGGAAGACCAGGTCGCTGATCTGATTCTGGCGGGCGCGCAGGTTACCGATGAGCCCGTGGATTTCGCGAGCTTGACGGCAGTCGATTGATTAAACCAAACAGGACAAATAAATGATTAAGAATGACTTCGATTCAGCGGTCCAAACCCGTGCGACCGGATTGGTTCCGATTGTGATCGAACAGACCGCACGCGGCGAGCGGTCTTTCGATATTTATTCACGATTGTTGAAGGAACGCGTCATATTTCTGGTGGGCCAGGTCGAGGACTATATGGCCAATCTCGTGGTCGCTCAACTGCTGTTTCTTGAATCGGAGAACCCGGATAAAGATATCCACCTGTATATCAATTCGCCGGGCGGCGCCGTGACGGCGGGGCTCGCGATTTACGATACGATGCAATTCATCAAGCCCGATGTCAGTACCATGTGTCTTGGACAAGCCGCCAGTATGGGCGCGCTGTTGTTGGCCGGAGGCTCTCACGGCAAGCGATTTTGTCTGCCGCATTCGAGGGTGATGATTCACCAGCCCCTGGGTGGATTTCAGGGGCAGGCCAGCGATATCGACATTCATGCCAGAGAAATCCTGCTGGTCAAGGATCGACTGAACAAGATTCTTTCGAAACATAGCGGGCAGTCTCTGGAAAAAATTCAAAACGATACCGACCGGGATAATTTCATGAGCGGGGCCGATGCCAAGCAATATGGATTGGTAGACCGAGTGCTCGAAAAGCGTGAACGGGCGGCAGATAACTGATTCGGGTGGATTTGCCCGAGTCGTGCTCGAGCAAACTAGAAACGAATCCCGGCTCTACGAAGCCCTGTTGCGGTTGGTTGGTGGAATCCTCGATTATTGTGTATGCTAAAGCAACTTTAATGAAAACTAATTCCCACCCCTTGCAAAAAATTCCTGATCGTAGCAAGGTGTTCACTATGGAAAGAAATTTGTTCGGGTGGTCAAGAGGTCATCAATGAGCGACAATAAAACAAGCAAAGACAGTGAAGGGAAGCTTCTTTACTGCTCGTTTTGTGGAAAAAGCCAGCATGAGGTCAGGAAACTCATCGCCGGTCCCTCGGTTTTTGTTTGTGACGAATGTGTGGAACTCTGTAACGATATTATTCGCGAAGAGTTGCAGGATAATACACCGTCCGCGAAAGACGACCTTCCGACGCCCAAGAAGATCAAGAAGGTACTGGACGAATATGTCATCGGTCAGGATGAGGCCAAAAAGGTGCTCGCGGTTGCGGTGTACAACCATTACAAGCGGCTTCGCGCTCATTCGAAGCGGGACGATATCGAACTCGCCAAGAGCAACATATTATTGATCGGTCCGACCGGCTCCGGTAAAACACTGCTCGCGGAAACCCTGGCCAGGCTGCTCGATGTTCCGTTTACAATCGCCGATGCGACCACGCTTACCGAAGCGGGCTACGTGGGGGAGGATGTCGAAAATATCATCCAGAAAATCCTGCAAAAATGCGATTACGACGTTGAAAAGGCCGAGTCCGGAATCGTCTATATCGATGAAATCGACAAAATATCGCGTAAATCCGACAATCCTTCGATCACTCGTGATGTGTCCGGCGAAGGAGTTCAACAGGCGCTGCTGAAACTCATCGAAGGGACGATCGCCTCGGTGCCGCCCCAGGGAGGCCGAAAACATCCGCAGCAGGAGTTTCTGCAGGTTAATACCGGGAATATCCTGTTTATTGTCGGAGGAGCCTTCGCGGGTCTCGATAAGGTGATTCGCGCGCGGTCCGAGAAAGGCGGGATCGGATTCTCGGCGGAAGTCAAGACCAAGAGCGAAATGAAAAATGTCGGTCAGGTGCTGGCCGACGTCGAGGCCGAGGACCTGATCAAATACGGCTTGATTCCGGAATTTGTCGGCCGGCTTCCGGTGGTTGCGACCCTGGACGAACTGGACGAAGTTGCGCTGGTCAAGATCTTGACCGAGCCGAAAAATGCTCTGGCCAAACAATACGGCCGTCTTTTCGAGATGGAGGATTGCGAGCTGGAAATCCGCGACGATGCCTTACGTGCGATCGCCCGCAGGGCCATGGCCAGAAAAACCGGTGCTCGCGGGCTCAGGACCATTCTGGAACACGTTTTGCTCGACTCCATGTATGAACTGCCATCGAGCAGGAATATCAGCAAGATCGTCGTTGACGCGAGCGTGATTGATGGCGAAAACGCGCCTTATCTGATCTACGAAAACAACGATCCGCAGCGCCTGTCGGCGGAGTCCTGAGGCAAGACCGGTTCCGCCGCCTGGTTGGCGGATCAGTCCGTGGAGTCTGCGGGTGTGTGTGACTCGCGCCGGACTCGGATCGGAAACCAGCCCGCTCGCGATTGACAGCGGTGCGCTCGGGTTTGCGGGCTCCCGGGGCGGATGTCCCTGATATTTCGGGGTATCCGGTCAGGCTCTGCGACGCGCCTGTCGGGTCAAGACCAGGATACGGTTAAGCCAAATCAAAAATTCGCGATCGGTCCCTTGCAATTTGCGCTTGAAAGACCCATTCTGTATCTGAACGCTTCGATTTTCATTTACAACCCAAGGACTCCCGATATGGAAACTAAACCGAGGTTCGGTCAAGAACAAGTGCGCAAGGTCCCGGTACTTCCGCTCCGCGATGTTGTGGTGTATCCGCATATGGTAATCCCGCTGTTCGTCGGGCGGGATAAATCAATCGAAGCCCTCGACATCGCGATGCGCGACAACAAGCAAATTCTTCTGGTGGCTCAGAAGGATGCCGAGGTCGACCATCCCGGCTTTGATGACCTGTATACAGTCGGAACGCTGTCGAATATTCTCCAGTTGCTGAAACTGCCGGATGGAACGGTCAAGGTTCTGGTCGAAGGCGCAGAGCGCAGCGTGGTGCACCGGTATGAAGAGTTGCGCGGCTATTATTCCGCGGAAGTGACAGACCTACACAACCAGGCGCAGCCCGACGAGCAAGAACTCGAAGTATTGGTCAGGACAGCGGTCACCATGTTCGACCAATATGTCAAACTGAACAAGAAGATTCCCCCGGAAGTCTTGAATTCGCTGGCCGGAATCGATGACTCGAGCCGCCTGGCCGATACCATCGCGGCGCATATGACGCTGAAAATCGACGACAAGCAGTCGATTCTCGAAATGAGCGATATCGCGAAGCGGCTCGAAACGCTGATGACCTTGATGGAAGGTGAGGTCGATATTCTCGAAATGGAGAAACGGATTCGCGGTCGGGTCAAGCAACAAATGGAAAAGAACCAGCGCGAATACTATCTGAACGAACAGATGAAAGAGATCCAGAAGGAGTTGGGGGAAATGGACGATGTACCGAACGAACTGGAAGAACTCGCTCGGAAGATCGCGGAATCCGGAATGTCCAAAGAAGCCCGGACCAAGGCCGAAGCCGAACTGAACAAACTGAAACTGATGTCCCCGATGTCGGCCGAAGCGACCGTGGTTCGCAATTACATCGATTGGATGGTGAATGTGCCGTGGAAGAAAAAAACCAAGGTTCGGCACGACCTGAGAGAGGCCGGGCAAGTGCTCGAGAATGATCATTACGGCCTGGAAAAGGTCAAGGAGCGCATTCTGGAATACCTCGCCGTGCAACAGCGGGTCCGGAAATTAAAGGGGCCGATCCTCTGTCTGGTTGGCCCTCCGGGGGTTGGCAAGACTTCACTGGGCCAATCGATCGCGCGCGCGACCAACCGTCGTTATATCCGGATGGCGCTCGGCGGTATTCGTGACGAAGCCGAGATCAGGGGGCATCGGCGCACCTACATCGGTTCTTTGCCGGGCAAAATTTTGCAGAATCTGTCCAAGATCGGGACCCGGAATCCGATGTTCCTGCTCGACGAAATCGACAAAATGGCGATGGACTTCCGGGGTGATCCGGCATCGGCGCTTCTCGAAGTGCTGGATCCAGAACAAAACCACACCTTTAACGACCATTATCTGGAAGTGGATTTCGATCTTTCCGACGTCATGTTCGTGGCGACCGCGAACACCCTGAATATTCCGCCTGCCTTGCTGGACAGAATGGAGGTGATCCGCCTGGCAGGTTATACCGAAGATGAAAAAAAGAATATCGCGATACGATACCTGATTCCGAAACAGATCAAGAATAACGGCCTCAAGAAGACCGAACTCCATATCAGCGAATCCGCGATCCACGAAATTATCCGCTTTTATACCCGAGAGGCCGGGGTGCGCAATCTGGAACGTGAAATATCGAAGATTTGCCGCAAGGTGGTTAAGGATCTGCTGCTGAAACCGAGAAGACCGGACACGGTCATGGTCACTGTCTCTGCGCGCAATCTCGGTAAATATCTCGGCGTGAAGCGGTATCGCTACGGCCAGGCCGAGGACAACGATCGGGTCGGTCAGGTAACCGGGCTTGCCTGGACCGAAGTGGGCGGTGAACTGCTCACGATCGAGGCCGCGATCGTGCCCGGGAAAGGCCGAATTTTGCGTACCGGAAAGCTCGGAGAAGTCATGCAGGAATCGATTCAGGCGGCCGAAACGGTGGTGCGCAGCCGGGCCAGTCTGCTCGGGATCGATTCCGAGGTTTTTCAAAAACTCGATATGCATGTTCATGTCCCGGAAGGGGCAACGCCCAAAGACGGACCGAGTGCCGGGATCGGGATGTGCACGGCACTGGTTTCGGCGCTGACTCAAATTCCGGTTCGTTCGAATGTCGCGATGACCGGTGAGATTACCTTGCGCGGTGAGGTTCTGCCGATCGGAGGGTTGAAGGAAAAGCTTCTCGCGGCGCACCGCGGAGGGATATCCACGGTATTGATTCCCGAGGAAAACGAAAAGGATCTGATCGAAATGCCCAAGAATATCAAACAGAATTTGGATATCAAATCCGTTCGCTGGATTGACCAGGTGCTTGAATATGCGCTGCAGTACCTGCCGACCCCCCTGGAAAGTACTAAGGAACTCGCGGTCGATGAAAAAAAGAAAGGTGCCAAGAAGGTGGCCAAGAGTCGGCCGCTTACCGCGCATTGAGCCGGCCATTCTGATTCGTTGAGGGAAGCGGAGTTTGAAGGGTTCTGTGCGGGTGAATCGTCGATCCTCCTTCCGAAGCAAGAAAACTATCACCTGGGAAACGCTGATTCAGAAGCTTGACACCGGTTTCGGTCTGCTGCTATAAACTTCAACAGAATTCGTGGCGAGTCCGTTCCGCCGGGCGTACGACTTCGATTTGGCTCACAAAACCAAAATGCTGTTTAAACACCAAGAGGGGGATTGAATGAATAAATCGGAATTGATAAGTGCGATAGCTGAGGAGTCTGGTCTGGCGAAAGCAGATGCGGGCAGGGCCTTGGATGGTTTCATAACCGCGGTGACCGACGCACTGAAAAGTGGTGACAGCGTATCTTTGATCGGTTTCGGCACTTTCGTCGTTAAAAAAAGAGAAGCTAGAACCGGACGTAATCCACAGACCGGCCAGACGATTAAAATCAAGGCAGCGAAAGTACCTGGATTTAAAGCTGGTAAAGGTCTGAAAGATGCTGTAAACTAAAGGGTTTTCTTGACCGGGTGCTTAGCTCAGCTGGGAGAGCGTCGCCCTTACAAGGCGAGGGTCGGGGGTTCGATCCCCTCAGCACCCACCAATACCGGAGTGGTAGTTCAGTTGGTTAGAATACCGGCCTGTCAAGCCGGGGGTCGCGGGTTCGAGCCCCGTCCACTCCGCCAGATAAAATTCAAAACCCTGGAGTTCCGCGTTCAGGGTTTTTTTATGCGCGTTTTCGAACTACGCAAGGTTTTCATGGCATGTTGCAATCAATAAGAGATCGTGCCCAAGGGGTGATGGCTTGGGTTATTCTGTTATTGATCTGTATACCATTCATATTCTGGGGCATCGAAAATTATATCGTGGGCGGCCGGGAACAGCCGGTTGCGGTGGTCGGAGACAAGGAGATTTTTCAGGCCGATGTGAGCCGGGCTTATCAGCAAATGGCGGCCAAGCTTGGCAATCTCGGTCAAATTGACGAGCAAACTCTTAAACAGCTTGCACTCAAGAACCTGATCGACGAAGAAATTCTGCGCCAGACCGCGCTCGAACGGGGCTTTTTGGTCAGCGACGCGCGGATCCGTGACGCGATTCGCGCGATGCCCTATTTCCAGAACGAAAAGGGCTTCGATAAAGAGAAATATGGCAATATCCTCAGGGCTCAGGGTCTCACGGAGCCCTATTTCGTCGAGCGGATCCGGAAAGGAATGGAAATCGGGCAACTCCAGGACGGAATTACCCGATCAACCTTCGCAACCAAGGCGGAAATCGAACGATTTTTGACCTTGCGCGATCAATTCAGGACCATAGAATATATTACGATAGCGCCGATCGCACCGGAAGCCGCGATCAATCCGGATGAAATCGAAAGCTATTATCGCGAACACGAGGCGGCGTTTCGTTATCCGGAACAAGTCTCGGTTCAGTATGTCGAGTTGAATCTTGACGATATTGCGGTAAAACTCGAAGCCAAAGAAGACGAACTCCGGGCTTTTTACGAATCGGAGCAGGACTTGTACACCCGTAAGGAACGCCGTAAAGTCAGCCACATCCTGGCCATGATCGACACCAAAGACGGCGACAAGGGCGAACAGGCGGCACTCGAAAAAATCAGAAAGGCACAAAAGCTTTTGGCAGACGGCGAGGAATTCGCGAAGGTCGCGGAACAGCTTTCGGACGACAAGGCCTCGGGCAAACAGGGTGGCAATATCGGTTTAATCAATCCCGGGGAACTGGATCCGGAATTCGAAAAGGCGGCTTTTGCGCTCGAATTGGGTCGGGTTTCCGATCCGGTTAAGACCACGTTCGGATACCATCTGATCAAGCTTACCGAACTCGAAGCCGGAGAAGTCAAACCCTTCGAGACGGTCAAGGCCGAGGTCGAGAAAGCGTACCGGCGGAACAAGGCTGAAAATACCTTTTATGAACTCGGTGAGCGTTTGGCTCAGATCAGTTACGAGAGCCCGGACAGCCTGACCCCCGCCGCGGAAAGCGCGGGTCTCGAGATCAAGACTTCGGATCTCTTTACCAGCCTGGAAAAAGACGGTTTCGGCGCAAACCCCAAGATCGCCGAAGCGGCGTTCGGCGAGCAGGTTCTCGGAGGAAAAAACAGCGATCCCATCGAGATTACAAGCGATCGGGTCATGCTCCTTCGTCTCGCGAAACATGTTCCCGAGTCCACGAAACCGCTCGATGAGGTTCGTGATCAAGTGGCCGGCCAATTCGGGACGCAGAAAGCAAGGGAAGCGGCCTCTCAGGAAGCGGCACGACTGTTTGTTGAACTGAAAGCCGGAAGTTCTCTTGCCGGTTTGGCTGAATCGGACCATCTCAAGGTGGAAAAATCCGATGCGCTTTCCAGAACGGATACGAAGCTCCCGCGGGAACTGATCAAGGCCGCGTTCAGTGCGGACAAGCCTGTGAGCGGGCAATCCGTGCCCTTCCAGGTCGCGCTGCCGGACGGGCGACAAGTGGTTGCGGTTTTGCTCGCTGTACAACGCAAATCCGGCGACAATCAGGAGGCCAGGGGACAAGAATTGGAAATGGCCGAGCAATGGCTGAGCACGCAAACTGCTAACACTGAATTCAGTGACCTGTTGGGGCAATTGAAAGAGGATTCGGGGATTACCCTGTTTGAAAGTAAAGATTAAAACTGGCCGGAATGCAAATCCGGTCCCTCCAGTTCCGTAATGGTTGGTTACTTCGAATCCACACGGCGTACTTTGACGAGACGACGACCCACCCGATCAACCGCGGCCTGCGCCTGTTTCAGCGGAATATAGCCGATTAAACCGAACTTTGACCACCAAAACTAGCCGGAGCTGAGTAATATTAGGTGTTTCGGCTATTTTTTTGACGGATTGTGTACCCATATATTCTGTTAATATAATGCTTGTATTATAGTTTTATATGG
>JBOICY010000211.1:0-1620 GCA_050740335.1 Methylococcales bacterium
CGGAAACTTTGCTCAGCAGGTTGTTGAGCATCCCGGCGCGCTCCACCATCGCTCCCTTGGGCGCACCGGTGGAGCCCGAGGTGTAGATGACGTAGGCGAGATTTTGGAGATTGCCGCGGGTCATCGGGTTTTGTTCGCTCCTCCGTTCCGCTTCCAGCTCGGCCAGGCCGATGATCGGAGGCTTCGATTCACCGTCGCTGTTCAACGCTTCCTGCCTGTCGGCTAGACGAGAGGCGCCCGCGATCACCAGAGCCGGGCGGCTCTGTTCGACGAGTTGCTTGTTCCGCGCTTGCGGGTAGGCCGGATCGAGCGGAATATAGGCCCCTCTAGCCTTGAACCCCGCCAGTATCCCGACCAACAGATCGATGCCGCGCTCGTCGATCAGGGAAACGAGCGCGTCCGGACCTGTTCCACGCGCGATCAGGGCATGGGCGATGCGATTGGCGCGGGCATTGAGGTCCCGGAATGAGATCCGGTCGATCCCGCAAGCCGCCGCCACTGCGTCGGGCGTGCGGCTGGCCCGGGCTTCGAACCGGGCGGGTAAATCCACTGCATCAAGCTTGCCGGGTTCCGTGCGGTTCCAATCCACCAGTGTCCGCCGGCGCTCCTGTTCACCGAGCATTTCGAATTGGTCGAGGCGCTTTTCCGGGAAACGGATCATTTCGACCAGCAGATTTCGGAAGTGCCCGAGCATGTCCTCGACCACCGCCCCGGAGAAGCGGTCACGGTAATAGGTGATCTGCAGGTGCAGGCGGTCCCCCCGGATCACCATGCCGGTCAGGGGATAGTTGGTATGGGTGCGCGTTTCGACGCCGGTGATGCTGAAAGCTCCTTACCCCGTGCGCAGGCCGGGATCGACCGGGTAGTTCTCGAACACCAGCAGGCTTTCGAACAGCGGTTGTTCACGCGGAATTTCGCTCCAGCCCTGGATCCGCCCCAGGGGCACATGCTCGTACTGGCGGATTTCCAGGTTACGCGCAAACAGGCCCTGCAGGAATTCCGGCAGGGATTGATGGACCGCTACGGAGACCCGCAGCGGCAGGGTGTTGATGAACACCCCGAGCATCCATTCGCTGCCGGGCAACTCGGCGGGACGTCCCGAGACGGTCACGCGGAACAGGATCTCCTTCCGTCCGCTGTAGCGGCTCAGCATCAAGGCCCAAGCCGCTTGCACGAAGGTATTGGGGGTAAGCCGGCAGCGCTGCGCCAGCGCGCTCAGTGTTGCCGTCTCTTCCTCCGACAGGAAGAGAATCGCGTCGCCGACGCCTTCATTGATTTCACCGGCCGCTGCGGGCCTGTCCACGTTAAACGGCGTCGCCTCGGCGAAGCCTTGCAGATTATTGCGCCAGAATTGTTCGGCCGATTGGTCATCGCGGCCTTGCAGCCAGGCGATGTAACGGCGAAATTGTGGGGCAGGTCCAAAATCCGGTGCCTCTCCCCGGCAAAGCGCTTGGTAGCTGTCCCGCAGTTCAACCAGCATGGGGGACAGGCAGCAGGCATCGATCAGAATGTGGTGGAAACTTCGAACGAAACGGTAGCGATCTTCCCCCAGGCGGAACAGGCGAACGGTCATCAGGGGCGGCTTGAGGAAGTCGAAGCCGCGCCGGCGCTCTTCCGCCA
>JBOICY010000212.1:0-1617 GCA_050740335.1 Methylococcales bacterium
CGGAAACTTTGCTCAGCAGGTTGTTGAGCATCCCGGCGCGCTCCACCATCGCTCCCTTGGGCGCACCGGTGGAGCCCGAGGTGTAGATGACGTAGGCGAGATTTTGGAGATTGCCGCGGGTCATCGGATTTTGTTCGCTCCTTCCTTCCGCTTCCAACTCGGCCAGGCTGATGATCGGAGACTTCGATTCACCGTCGCTGTTCAACGCTTCCTGCATGTCCGCTAGACGAGAGGCGCCCGCAATCACCAGAGCCGGGCGGCTCTCTTCGACGAGTTGCTTGATCCGCGCTTGCGGGTAGGCTGGATCGAGCGGAAGATAGGCCCCGCCGGCCTTGAATACCGCAACGATCGCAACCAACAGATCGATGCCACGCTCGTCGATCAGGGAAACGAGCGCGTCCGGACCTATGCCGCGGGCGATCAGGGCATGGGCGATGCGATTGGCGCGGGTATTGAGGTCCCGGAACGAGATCCGGTCGATCCCGCAAACCGCCGCCACTGCGTCGGGGGTGTGGCTGACCTGGGCTTCGAACAGGGCGGGTAAATCCACGGCATCAAGCTTGCCGGGTTCCGTGCGGTTCCAATCCACCAGTATCCGCCGACGCTCCTGTTCGCCGAGCATTTCGAATTGGTCGAGGCGCTTTTCCGGGAAACGGATCATTTCGACCAGCAGATTTCGGAAGTGCCCGAGCATGTCCTCGACCACCGCCCCGGAGAAGCGGTCATGGTAATAGGTGATCTGCAGGTGCAGGCGATCCCCCGGGATCGCCATGCCGGTCAGGGGATAGTTGGTATGGGTGCGCGTTTCGACGCCGGTGATGCCGAAAGCCCCTTGCCCGGTGCGCAGGCCGGGATCGACCGGGTAGTTCTCGAACACCAGCAGGCTTTCGAACAGCGGCCGTTCACGCGGAATTTCGCTCCAGCACTGGATCCGACCCAGGGGCGCATGCTCGTACTGGCGGATTTCTAGGTTACGCGCAAACAGGCCTTGCAGGAATTCCGGCAGGGATTGATGGACCGCTACGGAGACCCGCAACGGCAGGGTGTTGATGAACACCCCGAGCATCCGCTCGCTGCCGGGCAGCTCGGCGGGACGTCCCGAGACGGTCACGCCGAACAGGACCTCCGCCCGTCCGCTGTAACGGCTCAGCATCAAGGCCCAGGCCGCTTGTACGAAGGTATTGGGGGTGAGCCGGCAGCGCTGAGCCAGCGCGTTGAGCTTTACCGTTTCCTGCTCCGAAAGGAAAGCGATGGTGTCGCCCACGCCTCGCTCGGTACCGGCGGCCGCGCGGTTGTCCACGTTGCAAGGCGTCGCCTCGGCGAAGCCTTGCAGATTATTGCGCCAGAATTGTTCGGCGGATTGGTCATCGCGGCCTTGCAGCCAGGCGATGTAACGGCGAAATTGTGGGGCAGGTCCAAAATCCGGCGTCTCTCCCCGGCAAAGCGCTTGGTAGCTGTCCCGCAGTTCAACCAGCATGGGGGACAGGCACCAGGCATCGATCAGAATGTGGTGGAAACTTCGAACGAAACGGTAGCGATCTTCCCCCAGGCGGAACAGGCGAACGGTCATCAGGGGCGGCTTGAGGAAGTCGAAGCCGCGCCGGCGCTCTTCCGCCA
>JBOICY010000213.1:0-3235 GCA_050740335.1 Methylococcales bacterium
GCCGTTTACCTAATGGGAACCTTGGCGAGCGAATGTCATCGGGGCCAGCGCCAAAGGCGCACCAACAGGCCGGATATATTGCTGCAGTCTATTCTTGTTTTCAGATGCGAAAAAGCTCTTGCAAAACCGGGGGAGTCCATATATCAGCGTTAGGCGTTACGTGACCTCTATCAACTGAAGATGGATAAACCGGAATCTCTATGGGATTTCAGACGCTAATCGTGTATTGCCGGTATTGCTGGGCAGCAGCTGGGGCGGCAACGAAATGCCCGGTTGGGGACTATGGTTATGCATACAATGGAGACGAGTGACGCCCCTGTGCGGGTATTGCGGAAAAACTCCGGGGGTTCCCGAGCGTTGTCCTTCCGCCGATTACGGGATGCATTCGTTTGAGAAAGTGCGGAGTTCCTAGCCAAAACGAGGCGGTTAGGAGCGGCCAGCCCACTAAAGTTACAAAGTGGCATAATAAGGAACACCATCATATGCCGACAGTCCTCAGAAGTGGGCCTTTTAGGTTCTTTTGCGTTTCTCTTGATTACTCTGAGCCGCCGCATGTTCACGTGAAGCGTGAGAATATGGTTGCTAAATTCTGGCTGGATCCTGTTGTGCTGCAAAAAGCAGGTGGTTTTAGCCGGACCGAACTTAACCGTATTGCTATCCTGGTCAATGAGAACCGCGAATATTTGCTGGAGCATTGGTATGAATTCTTTGGTCGTTAAAGTTATCGAGGAACCACGCGCTCAACATCTCGCTATTAGCGAAGATGCGCTGACAGTGGACTTAGCTGATGGCCGTACTATTATTGCGCCCCTGTTGTGGTACCCACGCTTGTGGCATGGCACCTCAGATGAGCGCAACAACTTTGAAATTATCGGCGATGGCTCGATCATCCACTGGCCGGACTTGGATGAAGACCTGAGTGTTTCTGGTATTTTGGGCGGGCGTCGCTCAGGAGAAAGTCACCAATCATTGACAAGATGGTTAGAAGAACGGCGAATCTGTCAATGAACGTGATTGTTTATGGTGACAAAGCAGCCTAACTTTGCGTTCGAGGCGGACGCCGCAAAAAGCGCGGCGCCGCTCAACTTAATCGTTAGTGCGTCAAGCGAAGCTTGACGCTTCTTGCAGGGTGAAAGACCCTGTCGGGCAAGGGCTAGCCACCCACCCGTATCGAGTCTTGCGCGGCTGGCGGAGCGGTTTCTGTGGAATAAAATCTGCGGGGACAGGCGAACAACAGTCGTGAAGCGTAGACCGAGTATTCTCTAGGCCAGAGGGGTGTCGCACCACCCTGAAGCGATTTCAGCCTCGTTAAAAGCATCAATGCAGGGGGTGACGTTGTTAACGTGACGGAAGCCAACACAGAGGAATCGTTAAGTTGAAGCTATGATCGAGATACCGTGGCACCGCCGGGACTATTTCGTCGGGAACGAAATAGGACGCGTAGCGCCCGAAGGGTGCGCGTCAGGGAGAGTGCGCATCAGCCCAGGCGGAAAACAGAGAACACGAACGTCGATCTAAGGTTTCGGCCTGGTGAGATTCCCGAGGGCCTGTCGGGGTCCGAGCTCCTGGCAGGCAGAGAAAGAGAAGCGTTGAGAACTTGAGAGATCCCTTCGGTTCCCGGGGGTAGTGACAAGGTAGACGGATAATGAGCCACGAAAGGGGAAACCCGGAAACGGAAGTAGGCCGAAACCTGAATCATTGCGACCATCAGGTACGCCTTGCCAACCCTATAGAAGGTCGGGTGGAAAACGGTGGGGAAGTCAGACTGGCTCATAGTACTCGGAGACGGGAAAGCCGATCACAGGGGGAAGGGGCCAGCCGTGTTACGCAGCCTGCACAGGAAACATAAGCCGGGCGTGAAGGACGGCAGACAAACTTATGCAAACCACAGTGCGGGGAATAGCGAACCAAGCGTCATTGGACAAGACCTATCGGTTCCGCAATCTGTTTGGCCTGTTAACGGTCAGTTTTCTGATGGGGTGCTGGCGATTCATCAATCCGAACGCGGCGGCGGGAGTAGACTGGCTGAGCGCACGGGAGTATGGGATGAATCTGCTGGACAACCTGACGGCACTGGTCGAAAAGGTCAAAGCGGAAGCGTATCGGTCGAAAGGCAGGTACTCAGGAAAACCATTCCCAAGCCGAATGGAAAATTACGGCCTCTGGGAATACCGGCCATCGCGGATAAAGTCCTACAACTAGCGGTAGCGAAACTACTGGAAGCGATCTATGCAGCCGACTTTCTCCCGTGCAGCTACGGCTATCGACCCCGGCGAGGGGCGCTGGACGCGGTACGGGATTTGAGCCGCACCCTGCAAGATGGAGACTACCATTTTGTAGAGGAAGCGGACATCCAAGGCTACTTCGATCCTATCGACTGCCTGGCAAGCTCATGGAGATCCTGGAGGAAAGGATTGACGACCGACCGTTCCTGGGGCTGATCCGAAGGGGCAGCTAAAAGCTGGCATACTGGAAACCGAGGCAGGCGAGTAATCACACCGGAAGAAGGCACTCCGCAAGCGGGGATTGTCTCGCCGATTCTGGGCAACGTCTGTCTCTGCACCGGGTGCTGGATCAATGGTTTGAGGAGACGGTGAAAAGCCACTGTCGAGGCGCGGTGTATCTATGCCGGTATGCTGATGATTGTGTGGCGGCGTTCCAATACGAAACGGATGCCCAACGCTTTTACGAAGTCTTGGGTAAACGGCTAGGGAAATACGGCTTGACGTTGGCGGCGGACAAAACCCGTCAGCTACGGTTCAGCCGTGAGGATAGAAGAAACAGCCAAGCGTTCGAGTTTCTGGGGTTTGAGTTTCGGTGGGGTTTGAACCGTTGGCGCAAACCCCTGGTGAAACGGCGCACGGCGACCGGAAAATACCGGGCGGCGCTGGCAAAGCTCAAGGACTGGCTAGGGGAGAATATCCACCGCCCGAAGCGCCTAGTGTTCCGTTTCGCGTAAATCGAACCGATTCATCCCAGCCTAGGTCAGGTGGGATGGCATTGTGGATCCCGCGGTGAACGAGGGGCAGGGCGAGCCTCGATCGACGCGGGACGAAGGTGGGTGTATTGAGAAGGGGATCGCGTCGTCGAGGTCGGGTGGTTCGTGCTGGTGTGTTGAGATGGTCGGAGTGTCTTGAGCCAAGCGAACGATCTGCTCCGGATAGGCCTCGAAGCAAAGGTCGGTCCATTGGCTGAGAAAGGTGAAGCAGAGATCGACGCTTGCATCGGGAAGGTC
>JBOICY010000214.1:0-2532 GCA_050740335.1 Methylococcales bacterium
GTTATGAGGCAAGTTTCCTGGTGCTTGACGGCGATCCGTTGGTTGATTTTGAGCAGGTCAGGAATATCAGGATGCGGTTTAAGCAGGGATATTTCATCGAGACGCCTAAGTGAATTGTGGGAGAACCCGGGATTAAGGTTGATGTTAAAAACAAGGGGGACAATCCGATGAGCAAATATAGCCTCACTCGACGTCAGTTTGTAACCGGCGCGGCGGCCGCGACAGTGGCTGGCGTGGCGGGCGTTCAGGGGATTTCTTTACCTGCCGCCGACCGCCCCAACGTGCTTTTCATTCTGGCCGACGACCTTGGCTATGGCGACCTCAGTTGCTATGGCAGTCCCGGTTACCGCACTCCTAATCTTGACCGTCTGGCGATGCAGGGCGTGCGCTTCACAAACGCCTATTCCGCCTCACCCGTCTGCACGCCGACACGGTGCGCGTTCATGACGGGGCGTTACCCGGCACGGACGCCTGTGGGGATGGCGGAACCGTTGGATTGGCGCAAGCAGGTGGCCAAGGGCATTGGATTGTCACCCGATCTTCCTACCATTGCTTCTCTGCTGAGGGGCGGCGGTTATGAGACGGCGCTGGTCGGCAAATGGCATTTGGGCTATCTGCCGGAATTTGCGCCGACGATGAGCGGGTTCGACGAATTCTTTGGCATCATGAACGGCAGCGCGGACTATTTTACGCACAAAGACGCCGTCGGCGACCTCGACCTCTATGAAGGCACGGTGCCCGTTGAGCGGGTCGGTTATCTGACCGATCTCCTGACGGAGCGGGCCGTCGCCTACATTTCGCGCAGAAAGCGGGCCAGTCGTCCTTTTTTCCTGAGTCTGAATTATACCGCGCCACACTGGCCCTGGGAGGGGCCGGAAGACAGTCAGGTCAACAACCCTACGAAACAGTATGGCGACGGTGGGTCGCTCAAGGTTTACGCGTCGATGATGAAGAGCATGGACGACGGGATCGGCAAAGTGTTAAAGGCTCTCGGCGACGCCGGGCTGGAACGCAGCACGCTGGTCATTTTTACGAGCGACAACGGCGGGGAACGATTCTCCTATAACTGGCCTTTCTCGGGACAAAAGTGGGACTTGCTCGAAGGCGGCATCCGGGTGCCCGCGATGGTTCGCTGGCCCGGAAAAGTTCCGGCCAACCGGACGACTGAGCAAGTGGCCATAACGATGGATTGGACGGCGACCATACTTGGAGCAGCTCAGACAAATGCAGCGGCCTCGCATCCGCTTGACGGTGATGACCTGCTCGCGGTTTGCCAGGGCAAACGCGCTCCGTATGACCGAACATTGTTCTGGCGACAGCGGGTTAATTGGGATGCCGTGCGTCGCGGCCGATGGAAATATCTCAGGAATGGGGAGAAAGAATACCTGTTTGATCTTTCGGTTGACGAAAGAGAGCAGGCGGACTTCAAAGGAAATAACTCCGAGGTGTTCCGCCAATTGAAGTCTGAGTTTCAGAAATGGGACGCTCAGGTGTTGCCACGGAAAAAGTGATATCCGATATGGTTACTAAAATGAAAGATCGTAAAAATCTGACGCGGTTATTGCTTTTGTTGCCGTGCGTATTGTTTTTGCAGCCTCAATTCAAACCGGCGGCCGAGGCACACGCTCAAACGGGACCGCAGAAAGGAACGCAGCTTGTCCTGCTGGGGACCGGGACTCCCAACGCCGACCCTGACCGTTCCGGCCCGGCCACCGCGATTGTTGTCAATGGCTCGGCGTATCTGGTCGATTTCGGGGCGGGAGTGGTGCGGCGGGCGGCGGCGGCCGAACGCAAAGGAGTAACAGCGCTCGCCGCCAAGAATCTCAAAGTGGCGTTCCTAACCCATCTGCATTCAGATCACACCCTGGGCTATCCGGACCTCATTCTGACACCCGCAGTGCTCGACCGGCACGCGCCGCTTGAGGTTTATGGCCCAAAAGGCCTCAAGGCGATGACCAGGAATATTCTGAAAGCTTATGCCAGGGATATCGACCTTCGTGTAAACGGACTGGAACATGGCGACCCCGCGGCGTATCGCGTAAATGTACATGAAATAACACCGGGAGTGATCTACAAGGACGAGAACGTTACGGTTAAGGCTTTTTTGGTGCAGCATGGTTCCTGGCCGCAAGCCTTTGGTTATCGTTTTGAAACCGCGGATCGGACGATCGTAATCGCAGGAGATTGCGTGCCGAGCCAGAGTGTCATCGAGAATTGCAATGGCTGTGATGTGCTGGTGCATGAGGTCTATAGCCAGGCGGGATTTGCCATGCGTTCGCCGCAGTGGCAGAAGTACCATTCCAACTTTCACACATCTTCGTACCAATTGGCCGACATTGCCAACAAAGCCAAGCCGGGTTTGCTCGTTCTTTACCACCAATTGATTTGGGGGTCTTCAAAAGAAGAGCTGATGAAAGAAATTCAGGAGCGTTATAAAGGGAAAGTTGCGAATGGCAATGACCTCGATATTTATTGATCTTCGCGAGCGGCCGAACTTCTCCGTTTGTGAATGGGTTGCATGACTAACACAAT
>JBOICY010000215.1:0-2068 GCA_050740335.1 Methylococcales bacterium
GGAGTGGAGGGCTTTCGCATTATAGGAGGCGCCTATCAGCCGTGCCAAGAATATAGCAACGACATCAACGACATTGCGGACACTAAGGGCTCATGCATAAATAACTGCCAAGTACCAAGCGCAAAGCACACAAATTCCACAACTTCTTCTGTCTAGGGCTAAAGGAGGACTGTGCTCAGGAATGCGTTAAAATAAAGGATATGTTGAGTGTCGCGCCGACGAAAAGTGCTGGTCTCAAAATGTTAGAATAACGCTCGCCGATGCCCCGTTAGGCGTTATTCTAACATTATGAATACGGTCCATTTCCCGGCAGAAAAGCTGCTCACCCTCTTCCAAGACCAAAAGGTCGTCACATTGCCTCAACTTAAAGCCGCTCTGGGCAGCTCCGTCGATGTCACCGTCTTTCGCAAATTGTCCACCTTTCCCTACCGCAGCAGTTACTCGCATCGCGGGGCCTATTACACATTGGACTCCATCGCTCGTTACGATGAATTAGGGCTCTGGTCTTATCACGAGATTTACTTTTCTCGGCACGGCACGCTCTTGAACACGAGCGCCGCGCTGGTGACCAACGCTCCGGCCGGATACTTTGCCGAGGAACTGGAAACGCTGGTGCATGTGGCGGTCAAGGATCCCTTGCGCCAGTTGGTGCAGCAGGACCGAGTCCATCGCTGGGAACTGCAAGGCCGCTATCTCTACTGCGCCGCCGAGCGGGCGCGACGGCAGGAGCAGTGGGCCGCTCGACAGGCGCAGCAAGGCCCGGAGGATGATCTGCAGGCGGCGATCGTGTTGTTCTACAGTCTGCTGGATGAGCAGCAGCGCCGGCTCTACGCCGGGCTGGAAAGTCTGGAATGGGGCCATGGCGGAGATCGGCGGATGGCCGAGTTGTTCGGGTTGGATGTGGGCACCGTCGCCCGAGGCCGACAAGAGTTGTTGAGCGGCCAAGTGCTGCGACAACGGATACGTCGGGCGGGAGGCGGGCGACCCGGGGCCGAAAAAAAACGCCTCAAATCCTGAGCACGTTGCGACAATTGCTCCGCGAGGACACGGCGGGTGACCCGATGGGACGGCGCGGCTTTTGGACCGGCCAACACCTGGGACAGATCAGCGACCAGTTGTCCCTCTTGGGTATTTCAGCCTGCCCCAACACCGTGCGGCGTTTGCTTGATCGGTTGGGATACGCCTTGCACGCCAACCGCAAAAGTCTCTCGGGCAAGCAGAGTCCGGAGCGCGACCGTCAGTTCCGTTACCTCCAACGGCAGCGCAAAGCGTTTGCCAAAAATGCACGGCCCATTATCAGCGTGGATACCAAAAAGAAGGAACTGGTAGGACCTTTCAAGAATGCTGGCCAGGTCTGGAGCCGTAAACCCATTCCCGTGAACGACCATGATTTTCGCTCGCAAGCCAAGGGTCTGGCCATCCCCCGCGGGCTTTATGACCCTCAAGCCAATCGTGGCTCCGTCGTGGTCGGCACTTCGCATGACACGCCCGAGTTCGCGGTGGAAGCGATCGTCCATTGGTGGCGCGGCGAAGGACGCCAGCGCTATGGCCAAGCGCCGCGCCTGCTCATCTTAGCCGATAGCGGCGGCAGCAACGGCGCCCGCTGCCGTCTCTGGAAATACGCACTCCAAGAAAAACTGGTCGATCCCTATCAACTGGCTGTGACCGTGTGCCATTATCCCACCGGCGCCTCCAAGTGGAATCCCGTGGAGCACCGGCTCTTTAGCGAGATCAGCAAACACTGGGCGGGCCAGCCACTGGTCGATTATCCGACAGTGGTTCGGCTCATTGGCGAAACCCGGACCCAAACTGGCTTAAAGGTCAAATGTAATTTAGTGACCAAATATTACGCGACTGGCCGCAAGATCACCGCTCAGGAAATGCACCAACTCAACCTGCGGAAACACGCCGTCATCCCGGAATGGAATTACACTCTCCGCCCACGCAATAATCGGAATTAGTTTTTGCATGTGCGCTAAGCACATACCCCGACCTGCGGGTCGTCGCGGCAAACCGGCAGGTTTGCCCCACCATTTCGGAAATTACTTTTGGCAATCGGTATAAATAG
>JBOICY010000216.1:0-2640 GCA_050740335.1 Methylococcales bacterium
AACCAGCGCGGTTCGGGCAACCGTTCGTGGCAAGCAAACCGACCAAGCTGTCGTTGAGCGCTACCAACGCACTGGCCTTGAGTTTTTGCCGGGCTTGCGAGACCGCGCTTTTGCTCACCGTCCGCAATAAACCACCGGTTAATGAGGAAAACAGGTCGTCGAGCAAGGTTTGTTCGCAGGCTTTGCGCCGTTGTGCCAACAGTTCACGGGGGTGGTCGGGGTCTTCGAAATCCTGGTGGCGGTCGTAACTGCGCACATGGCGGGCGATCAGTTTGTCATGATGATAGACGACGAGATGGTCGGGATAGACGTTCAGGGTCAAGCGGGTGCTGGCGTATTCCGAGGGTACCGAATAACGATTGGTGTCGACGGTGACCCGGAAGCGGTTGGAGACTCGGACCAGGTGGATTGCGCCGACATCGTAGGGCATGGCCGGTAAGGGCGAAAGGGCCGACTTTTCGATTTGAAAGCGGTCGATTGGCTGGTCATGGGTCTCGCCGTGAATGCGGACATTGGCAATTGACTCCAACCAGTGCCTGGCGGCCGGATTGACGGCACTGAAATCCGGGATGTCCAAGCCGTTGAGGAAATTCTTTTTGACATAGCCGACGCCGTTTTCGACGCGGCCTTTTTCATTGCCTTTGCCGACGTTGCAGGCGACGATATCAAAACCACAGTGTCTGGAAAAATCCAGATAGCGGGGATTGAAGACCGGCGCTTCACCGATCAGTCGTCGTAGTACCGCGGTTTTCAGTTTGTCGACCATAACATTTTTCACCACGCCACCGAAGTACTGGAATGCGTTCTGGTTACAGTTGAGGAAATGCTCCAGGGTCTGGGATACGGTAAATTCCAGGTACATCAAACGGCTGTAGCACAACACCATGACGAAAAAGCTCAACTTGCGGCGGGTGTTGCCGACGTTCACCGAACCATATTCACCCCAGTCGACCTGGGCGCACTCGCCGGGTTCGAAGGACAGGGTCAGAACGGCGGGTTTGCGCTATCTTCCGTACCTTGCGCACATAGTCCTTGAGGATGGAAAAGCCGCCGCCATAGCCTTCTTCACGGAGACGTTGAAAGACTTGAGTCACGCTATAGGGATGCCTTTCCAGCAAACCCACCACCCGGCGTTTGAACGGATCAAGTTTGCTTGATCGGGGCAATGCGGTACGCGGCCAATAGTTTTTCTCCTGAATCCACTTCACCACCGTTTTCGGATCCAGCCCCAGCTCACGCGCAATCTGCGCCACAGTCAAACCCCGGTGCTGGTGATAATCCTGGATCTTGCAGAATGTTTCACACGAGATTATCCCGACCTCCCAAGGCGCGGCGGAGGATCTCGCCGATGGAGGCGGAGCCACCGGCGCGAGATGAGAGTAAGGGCAGGTTTTGGATTACCGGGCGCGGACTATCCAGCGCCAACACCTGATAAACCGGCTTCTCGAATGCGATCAACCCGAGCTGTTGCAGTTTCGCGCGAGCTCGAGAAAATTGACCCGCATCCAACGACAAATAACCACTGATCGAGAGATCCGAGTGATAGCTCAGGCCTTTTGCATCGGCCACCGTAATCAGGAAAAGATCCAGAGCCAAAGCATCCGAACCACACCGGCCGATGATTTCATCGCGGACCAGGCGCTGGTCGACCCAGCTGAACTGGCGTGGAATCCGGCGGACCCGTGCCGGGCACAATACGCGTTTGACGGACAGGCAACGGCCTCCTTCGGGATTCAGAATGTTACGTCCCAACCCTATCAAGCGGCGGGCTGTCTCGGCGATGTCATCTTGTAACGCAGTTCCGGTTAAATGCGCGATTACCCCAATTAAAACAACTACTTGATTAGACAAGAGATCTTGTAACGCAAGTGCCGTTAAAACACCGGATTGGTTCAGGTTTTCAACAACTTGCACAGACAAGTCTTCTTATAACGCCGCCTCCATTTGACCCCCATGCCGCCAATACCCCGGATGGGCCGCTCGCCAGACCTGTACCCGCTGCACGTTTGCAGGACCTAGAAAGTAATCCCGGTTTTCGCCCTTTTTCAACCAACGCCGCTGACTCGCCGCCTTGCTGGCCTTCCGGCATTCCGCCTTGGAACAGTACCTTTGATGCCTAAGATTACGTCGATCCGGATAGAATAACGCACGACAATGTAAGCACTTACGCTTTCTCCGCCGCTTCATCACTCACCCCCTTGCCAAGGCTTTCATGATGCCGGAATTCAATCCCTCAAACGGAGATCTCGACAGGTCAAAACAGAAGAAGGAACAAGAAAAAGAACAGATTCAATTTGGAACAGAGAACAAATTGAGAACAACCTGCCGCCGTTTTCAAAACGGCCCGATTTACGGTACTTTCGGATTGCCGCTGACACGCGGACGCGGTAAGAAGAACCCCGGACGAGCGGCTGCCATTTACATTCCCCGTAAAATTGCGGGTTATCAACTTAACGAGATTGCCGCGTATTTTGCAATGACCCACTATGCGAGTGCTTCCGGGATTGTCACGCGATGTAAAAGGGCGGAGGGTATTGCGTAGGTAATGATAATGGTCATGTAGTTATGCTGAGGATATCGTAAACGGAGCCGTTGACACGAAATCTGGCGAAGAGCGCCAGGCAGGGCAAGATCGACCAT
>JBOICY010000217.1:0-12168 GCA_050740335.1 Methylococcales bacterium
GATCGAGAATACCAACTCTCTGAGTCCGTCGCCCCGCAACGCCGAAACCCTGAACACAGGCCCACTCCAACGCAAGTCCTCGATCAGTGACCGCTCAAGCCCTTGGAGGTCATCCAGGGCTAAAAGGTCGATCTTGTTCAGAACCAGCCATCGGGGCTTTTTTGCGAGTTCCAGATTCCAGGTCTCGAGTTCGGCGACAATCTTTCGGACCGCATTCACGGGTCCCTGGGACTCGTCCGCGGGTAGTACGTCGATTATGTGCAACAACAGGCGTGTTCGCGATAGATGGCGTAAAAATTTGAGCCCCAATCCCAAGCCCCGGGAAGCGCCTTCGATCACGCCGGGGATATCCGCCATCACGAAACTGCGCAGATCATCGACTCGAACCACGCCGAGATTCGGATGCAAAGTGGTAAAGGGATAGTTCGCGACCTTGGGTCTGGCCGCCGAAATCTGGCGAATCAGACTGGTCTTACCGGCGTTCGGCATCCCCAACAAGCCGACGTCCGCGATGAGTTTCATCTCCAGGGCCAAGCGTCTCCTTTCACCGGCCTTCCCCTTCGTCGCTTGGCGCGGTGCCCGGTTGGTACTGCTTTTGAAACGGGTATTGCCGAGACCGTGAAAACCGCCTCTCGCGACCAACAGCCGGACCCCTTCAACCAGCAGATCGCCCAACTGCTCACCGGTATCCAGGTCTGAAACCCGAGTGCCTCCCGGAACTCGGACGTACAGGTCCTCGCCGCTTTTCCCGGTGCAGTTGCCGCCCATTCCGTTCTGACCGCGCTCGGCACGGTAAATCGACTGGAAGCGAAAATCGACCAGTGTATTCATGTTATCGCTTGCCACCAGATAAACGCTTCCGCCATCGCCGCCATCGCCGCCGTCGGGCCCACCCAGAGGAATGTATTTCTCACGCCGGAAACCTACACACCCGTTACCGCCATCTCCGCCTTCAACGCTGATTTCAACTTCATCGACGAATTTCATGCAGTCACTCAAACACTTCGCTGTCTTTAAACCCGACACCCCGTCATGGTGATAGAAATAATAGAGTCAGACAAAAAAGCCCTGCAAGAACAGGGCTTTTGTTAAAACCGATTATCAACCGGCGCGGGGTCGGCCGGTCACATTTCTCAGGCCTGGACTACATTCACATACTTTCGGTTAAGAGGCCCTTTTATCTTGAAAACCACCCGGCCGTCAATTTTGGCGAATAACGTGTGGTCTTTACCGCAACCCACGTTGTCTCCGGGATGGAAGCGGGTTCCCCGCTGTCGAACGATGATGCTGCCCGCCGAAACCAATTCGCCGCCGTAGCGTTTAACACCGAGTCGCTTGGATTCCGAATCTCGTCCGTTACGAGTACTTCCGCCTGCTTTCTTATGAGCCATCTTTTTACTCCAACCTGTCGCCAACAGAAATGCCGGTAATCTCGACCTCTGTATAATCCTGGCGGTGTCCCATGCGTTTCATATGGTGTTTGCGCCGCCTGAATTTGATGATGTTAATTTTTTTGTGCCGCCCCTGAGACCGAACCTTGCCAGTCACCCGACCGCCGTCGACAAAAGGCTTTCCGACTGTGACCTCATCGCCGGATTGGACCAGTAACACCCGGTCGAATTCGACTTCAGCCCCTTCATCAACCGCGAGTTTCTCGAATTTCAGGGTTTGACCCATTTCGACCCGATATTGCTTTCCACCTGTTTGAATAACCGCGTACATCCGTCAATCCTGTCGAACTCTGCCCGAATTAAATAAACGTATTATTATATAGGACAAATCGAAGCAGGTCAAAGGCCAGCGCGCCGGTCGCTATGTTATAATCCGACTTTTCCGAATCTCCAGTATTGCTTGACACAAATCCAGAGTGCCCCTACGATGCACGCGGCTTCGAAAAATTGGGGCGACTGAAAGAATCGTTCACCCGTTAATTAAATGACCTCAACCATCTCTCGTCCGATAAGCAGGAATGCGGGCAACCGCAATGCTAATCAAGCCGATTTCGAAGCCATACGAGCGCTTACCCGGGACGAGATCGCGGCGGTCGACCAGTTGATCCTGGAAGAATTGACCTCGGATGTGGTACTCATCAACCAGATCGGAAAGTACATCGTAAACAGCGGAGGCAAGAGGTTGCGGCCGGTTCTGCTGCTGCTTGCGGCCAAAGCGTTGCAGTACCGGGGTGATCATCATTTGATTCTCGCGGCGGTGATCGAATTCATCCACACGGCCACTCTGCTGCATGACGATGTCGTGGACGAATCGGATTTACGGCGCGGGCGCGATACAGTCAATGCGGTCTGGGGAAACGCCGCGAGCGTCCTGGTCGGCGATTACCTGCTTTCGAGAACCTTTGAAATGATGGTGCGAACCGGGAACATGCGGGTCATGGACTTGGTTTCGCATACCACGACCGCGATCGCCGAAGGCGAAGTCCTGCAACTCCTGAATGTGCATAATCCCGCGACCACCGAAGCACGCTACCTCGAGGTTATTTCCCGAAAAACCGCGATTCTTTTCAGTGCCGCAACGCAATTGGGCGCGGTTCTGTCCGAAAGCCCGCAGGAAATTGAAGGCGCGCTTCGGAACTATGGCCTGCACCTGGGCATTGCGTTTCAATTGATCGACGATGTGCTGGACTATCGCGCCGATCCCGAACAGACCGGTAAGAATCTCGGAGATGACCTTGCGGAGGGAAAACCAACTCTGCCGCTGATTCATGCGATTCAGCACGGCGACGCGGCTCAAGCGGAAACAATCAGGAATGCAATCAAAGAGGGAAACCGCGAATCCTTTGCCGCGATCTATGCCATTATTGAATCCTGCGACGCCATCGCTTACACTGAGCGCCGCGCTGAAAAGGAAGCACAACAAGCGATCGACGCATTGACAGCGGTTCCAGCATCGCAATATAAAGATGCCCTGGTCGGGCTTGCAGATTTTTCAGTCCAAAGAAACTACTGATTCGGGGTGTAGCTCAGCTTGGTAGAGCACTGTCTTCGGGAGGCAGGGGCCGGAGGTTCAAATCCTCTCACCCCGACCAAGTTAAATTTCCGACGTTCTCGGCACAGAACCTTCCCTGGTGACTTCGTCCAGCCCGGCTTCCCTGCCGGGCGTTCGCGACGCTGCGAATGTCCACTGGACATTCGGTCGCCGCTCACCCTCTCACCCCGACCAAGTTAAATTTCCGACGTTCTCGGCACAGAACCTTCCCTGGTGACTTGGTGCGGCCCCGCACCGATTCCGATCAAGGGTAGGGGTAACGATGGGGATTAGGAATCGCCGTGGTACAGCGATCTTAAATTCACGGTCGAGCGCTCGCCCAATCCGGAAAAATTCCGATCGACCCAATTCCCGGCGGCTTCCTTGATAACGCGTCGCGCCGGCCAGACCGGGCTTCAGGATTTTCTCATAAAGGCTGGCACGGTGCCGGTTGAGGATGTCTCATTCGCCCGCCTGAGTGCGCACGCCAGGATCGAATGCCTGGCCACAAGCATGCCCTCTTTGACCTCGGTCGCCGCCCCGGAACCTGGCGATAAACAGGATATAATCAATAGAGTATCCCAACTGGCGACAGATCCAAAAAAATGACAACCGGTTCATCGGAACATCTCCCCAAACAGGATCCGGGCGACTTGCCCTTCCAGAACCGCTCGTTCCTGTTTTTTCTCGCGACCCAGGCCCTCGGGGCCTTCAACGACAACGTATTCAAACAGTTGGTGCTGCTGCTCGGAGTCGGCTACCTGATGCTCGGAATCGAATATCAGGCGTTGGTGCAGTTCCTGTTCGCGGTGCCCTTTTTGCTGTTCTCCGGAATTGCGGGCGATCTTTCCGACCGCTTCAGTAAAGGACGTTTGATGACCGTATTCAAGATAGCCGAAATCGTGATCGCACTGGCAGGTGTCGGGGCCTTTCTGTTTACCGCGCCGGGGTCGCCGGATTCGGTTGAGGCGCCTTTTTATCTCTGGCTGCTCGCACTGGTATGCTTCGCGCTCGGGACCCACAGCGCATTTTTCGGACCGCCGAAATACGGTGGAATACCGGAACTGGTCAATGACGGTGACCTTGCCCCTGCGACCGGATTGACGCAGATGACGACTTTTCTGGCGATCATTTTCGGGGTCGCGCTGGCAGGTTTGCTTGCCGATCTATTCGCGGACCGTATCTATGTGGTTGGCCTGGTTACAGTCAGCATCGCGGTGATGGGAACCCTGACTTCATACGGGATTACGCGTCACCCGGCCGCGGCGCCTGCGCGGCGCATCACATTCGCGTCGCTGACCAGCGTAATTCCGACGATCATGGATATCATTCGCCGGGATGCCTTGATGCTTCGCATCATGATCGCCTATTCCTGGTTCTGGTTTGTCGGCGGCATTACCCTCACCGCGATTAATGCATTCGGCCGGCTGCAATTGGGTCTGAACAACTTCGAAACCAGCCTGATGGTTGCGATGACGTCGATCGGTATCGCCGCGGGCAGTGTCGTCGTGGGCAGGTTGTCTCGTGGAAGAATCCGCCTCGGGTTCATTGTCCCCGGACTTGTCCTGTTGGTCTTATGTTTGACCTTTTTATACTTCCTGCCGGTGCATCATCCGAGTTCCGGCGAAATCGAAGTGCTGAATGAACTCAAGAACGCTCCCGCAACTTTACAAAACGCGATCCAGATCATCCCGAAAGCGGATACCGGCGTGCGCTGCATCAGTTTTCTGATCCTGTTTTTATTGGGTACCGCGTCTGGATTTTTTTCGGTCCCGCTGCTGGCCTTCATTCAGGCCAGACCGCCCGCCAGCGACAAGGGCAAGGTCTTCGCCGCGGTAAACTGGTTGAACTGGATATTCATCGTCGGCTCGGCAATCGTCTACGGCATCGGCATCAGCCTGATCGACTATCGGGCCAATGTGTTGCTTGCCCTGCTGGGTGTCATAACGGGACTGATCGGCTTGGTTCTTCTGCCCGGAATCTTCCTGCGGGTGCGGAATGAAACCAGCGGTTTCGTCGCAACGGCCCAAGATCCTTGACAACCTGATCGACCGCCATGGCGAGCTTCGGCGGTTTCTTTTTACCGTTCTCCCGGCAGACAACGACTTTGACCCTGCTGATCATTCTGGGGTTGCTAAGCCTGGTGCTGGTTTTCGGATTCGTCCCTCCGATTCCCCAGGATCCCGCCTACCATGATTTCGCGCCGAGCAAGCTGAAAATATCGAATATTCCGAACACCTTCAATGTGATTACGAATATCCCATTCGCGATCGTGGGCTTGTGGGGTTTGATTTTTTGCAGGCGGCTTAGTGAAACTTCCGCTCTCTGGTCATGGCGCCTTTTTTTTAGCGGGATCGCTTTGACTTCGATCGGATCCGCCTATTACCACTGGGATCCGAACGACGCGACACTGGCCTGGGACCGGCTTCCAATGACGATCGCCTTCACTTCCCTGTTCGTGGCGTTGTTAAGCGAACAGATCGGTTCGAAGTTGGAAAATTTTTTATTGATTCCGCTGATCGCCGCCGGAATCTCCAGCGTAGTTTATTGGCGATGCACCGGCGATCTCAGGGCCTACGGAATCATTCAATTTTTTCCGTTGATCGCACTACCGCCGATAATTCTGATCCTGCCCGAGCGGTACGATACGGAACATTACCTGTTCTGGGCTTTGATTTACTACATCGCCGCGAAACTATTCGAAGCCAATGATCATGAAACCTGGAAATTGATTGGATTCAGCGGCCACGCCTTGAAACATCTGCTCGCCGCGTGCAGTTCATTCAGTATTTTATGGATGTTGATAAAACGGCGATCCATCATCCGTAAAAGCTGATTCGAATTGGATTGACTATGGCGTCCACTTCGCCGGCGCCGCGGATCGATCACCCGCTCAATCACCGGTTCGCGGCCTTTGTTTCGAGAGAAAGTCGGTTGCCGCGGCTGCGTCCATGGGCCGGGCGATGAAATAACCCTGTGCCTCGCAGCACTCTTCATGCTGGAGAAAATCGAGCCGGGCCTTGCTTTCGACTCCTTCGGCACACACCTTGAGATCAAGACTGTGCCCGAGCCGGATGATTCCGCCGAACAGACGCCTGCAGGCCAGATCCCCGGGGATTCCGTGCAGGAAGGACTGATCCACCTTGAGCCGGTCGATCGGCAGGTGCTGGAGCGCGGCCAGCGATGAATAGCCGATGCCGAAGTCATCGACCGCGATACCGATGCCAAGATCCTTCAGCTTTCGAAGCGATGCGCCGCTTTCCGCCAGATCGTGCAGGCTGCTTTCGGTAATTTCGATTTCCATCCACTCGGGCGCGACCGAGCTGTTCTCTAATTCCGCCCGCAAGGACGAAACATAGGCAGGCGCGGCCAACTCGCGCACCGAGCAGTTGACCGCGACCCGGACCGGCGATCCGGCGGCCCGCCAGATGTGCGCCTGTCGCGCGGCCTCCGTAAATATCCAGCGTCCCAGCGGCAGGACGAAATCGTCTTCCTCGGCGATACCGATGAAAGCGCCCGGCAAAAGCATGCCCAGTTCCGGATGATGCCAGCGCAAGAAAACCTCGAAACCGGAAACCCGGCTGTCGGCCAATGCAATTTGGGGTTGGTAAAGCAGTTGAAACTCCCCGCGATCGAGCGCGCTCCGCAATCCATTCTTGAGGCGAAGCCGCTCGGAGAGTTTCCGCGTCATCTCGACTTCGTAAAAGCACACCCGGCCCTTACCCGCCGCCTTGGCGCTGTAGAGCGCCGTGTCGGCGGCCTTTAACAACGGTTGCGGACTTTCCCCGTCGCGCGGGGATATGGCAACGCCCAGGCTCGCACCGATTTCGACCCATTGCCCGGCAAGATCCACCGGTGACTGCAATGTCTTCCGAATCGCCTCGCACACCCGTAAGATGCCGGAATTCGTTCCCGCACCTTCGATCAGTACCACGAATTCGTCTCCGCCGAAGCGCGCGACGGTATCTTCCTTACGCAGTACGGTACAAATGCGGCTCGCAACGGTCTGCAGCAGATAGTCGCCGGAAGAATGCCCGAGCGTGTCGTTCACGAGCTTAAAGCCGTCGAGATCGAGAAAAATCAGCGCACAACGGGCATCCCGGCAGTTCAGCGCGCGCGCCAGTCGCTCTTGAAAGAAGAGCCGGTTGGGCAGGCCGGTCAGGGGATCGTGGTGGGCCAGAAAAGCGAGCCGGTCCTCGGCGTGTTGCAGCGCGGAGAGGTCGGTGAAAATCGACACATAGTGCCAGATTCCACCGCTGTCCGGCACCGGGGTCAGGAATTGCCAGACAGTCAGTTGACCGCCGTTCTTCAAGGTCAACGGCGTCTCTCCCTGCCAGCGGCCGTCCCGCTTAAGGTCTTCGACAATTCGGTCCCAGGCGGGGTCGCTCTCGCGCCGGGTGTGCACCAGATCCCAATGAGCCCCGATGATTTCGGCTTCACTATAGCTCGGAGGGATTCGAAAGCCGGGTTCACCGACAAGAACCGCCCGGAGGCGTCGGTCACGGTAATCGCCTCTCCGGCCGCCGCGAGCACCGCCGCAGTCTCCTTTAGGCGGATTTCTTGTGCGCGGCGCGCGGTGATGTCGCACAGTACCCCGATTACGGATCCGTGCGCCCCGGGTCCATGCACTTGCGCATGCGCCTCGAACCAGCGCATCGCGCCATCCCCGCGGAAGCCGCGAAACTCCAAGTGCAGGAGCCGTCCATGGGCGAGCGAATCCTGAACCGCGGTCTCGAGCGCGGGGCGATCTTCGAAATGAACTCGTGAAAGGAACTGGTTCCAGTCTTCGTTCAAGAAAGTCGGAGAGACACCGAAAAGCGTCGCGAGCCGTCCGCCCGAGAGCAATCGTCCGGCCGTATACTCCCAGTCGGCGAGCCCCCCGGCCTCCAGCGCCAGCCGGTGCCGGGCCTCGGCGACCGCAAGCGACTGATCCGCCCTGTGTCTGGCCAAAGCCATTTCGAGCGTGGCATTGAGTTCCAGCGGTTTGAAAGGTTTGATCAGATAACCGTAAGGCAATGCCGTTTCCGCGCGTGCCAAGGTCGTTTCGTCGGCAAACGCGGTCAGGAATACCACGGGAATTTGCCATTGCTCGCGGATCGTCCTGGCCGCCTCGATACCGTCGATCTGGCCGTCCAGGTGAATGTCCATCAGTATCAGATTGGGCTGCGCGGTTTTCGCCTTCTCGATGGCCTCTTCTCCGTTGATGCATACGCCCGCTATCCGGTACCCGGCTTCCAGGAGTTGGCGTTCCAAGTGTAAGGCGACGACACCTTCATCCTCGACTATGAGAATACTGTATTGCCGCGCCGGAGGAAATATTTCACGCATGGTTGATTTTTTGTTGAAATTGGTCGCGTGATTTATTATTGTCCACGGCCCAAGGTAGTGCAAGGTCAGGCTACCGGGAATCGCAACTCGGAGCGCGTCCCGTCCGATCCGGAGAACTGACATTCGGCGCCGACGAGCCGAAGGCATACCAGGTATAGAGCAGTTCCAGATGGATGCCGTAGCCCAGAATCGCCAGGGCTCCGATCAGCGAGACCGCAATCGAGAAGCCCCCGGCGATCATTCCGAGGCGCGGCTGGCCGGAAATGCAGGGTAAGGCCAAAAGCGTCAGGCCCGAGAGCAGGAAGGCTACGGCGGTGGCGAGAGCCATGCGCCCCGAAACCCGGGGCTCGGGTAGATCCGGATCCTGAACCAGGAGCTCGTCGATGCCGAGGTTGAGATCGGCCAGTTGTTCGGAAAGAGTCAGCGCCACGATCACGAGCATGCCGCCCGCAATGAACCGCGCGGCTTTCGGTGTTTGTCGCTCGGTCAGCCAAAGCGCCGTACCGGCCAGCATGAAGCACAATGCGGCGTTGGCTTTCATGGTCACCAGCCTCGGAAAAACGCTCTTGAGCATTGAAATGTCCAAGGCCCAGCCCAGAAGAACCGTGAGACCGAGCGCGACCACGGCGGCGAGGCGCGGGATACGAGTGCGGGGCGGCATTACCGCTGAACCGGGTCCGGTCATCGATTCGGTTTGCCACTGAAGAGCATGTCTTCACGTCGCATAGGCTTTCGGGTCCCCGGGGCGTCAATTGTCCGGTAACGAAAACGGCGGGAGAACACAAAATGATAAAACTAGCATATAGTTAAATGACAATAAATAGGGCGATTAAGCGTCACGCCTAGATGATTGATGGCCGATCGAAGTGACAAAAATGCAATTTAGGGCTACTCTTTTCCGGAAAATGTCGACAGGGAACAAACGTTTCGTGAAATCTCTTCATCTTGCCAATTTAAACGCCCGTTGTAGAATCCACCTCCGCTTTGCCTAGCGGCTCGTGTTGAATCCGCAGACTGATTTCCTCGCCATGACTACGACAATTTTGGGAATTTCGGCTTATTACCACGACAGCGCCGCGGCTCTTTTGCAGGACGGTGGAATCGCCGCCGCGGCCCAGGAAGAACGATTCACCCGGAAAAAGCATGATTCCCGATTTCCGCTCAACGCGATCCGTTATTGCCTGGAAGAAGCGGGGATCACACTCTCGGCGGTCGACTATATCGTGTTCTACGACAAACCGCTGGTCAAATTCGAACGCCTGCTCGAAACCTATCTGACCTATGCGCCGCAAGGATTCCGATCCTTCCTCGCCGCGATGCCGGTCTGGTTGAAAGATAAGCTGTTTCTGAAATCTTCTTTGAAGAAGGAACTTATGGCGCTAAGTGGAATTAAGGAAAAAAACCTGCCGCGGCTGTTGTTTACCGAACACCACCAGTCGCATGCGGCTTCGGCGTTTTTTCCGAGCCCCTTCGATCGATCCGCGGTGCTCTGTCTCGACGGGGTCGGTGAATGGGCCACCACGAGCGTATGGCTGGGCGAAGGCAACCGGGTGACTCCGCAATGGGAAATCGATTTCCCGCATTCGCTCGGCCTGCTCTACTCGGCTTTTACCTACTACACCGGGTTCAAGGTCAATTCGGGAGAATACAAACTCATGGGGCTTGCACCCTACGGCGAAGCCCGCTATGTGGACCTGATATACGACAACCTGATCGATGTCAAACCGGACGGTACCTTCCGCTTGAATATGGACTATTTCAACTATGCGACCGGCTTGACAATGACCAGCAAGAAATTCGCCAGGCTGTTCGGCGGTGAAGCGCGCAGGCCCGAATCCGATATTACCCGGAAGGAAATGGACTTGGCCCGATCGATCCAGGTCGTTACCGAAGACACGGTCCTGAAACTTTCGCGTACGATCAAGCAGGAATTGAATACCGACAATCTGTGTCTTGCCGGTGGTGTCGCGCTGAACTGCGTCGCGAACGGGCGTTTGCTCAAAGAAAGCGATTTCGACCGGATCTGGATACAACCGGCGGCCGGAGACGCCGGCGGCGCGATCGGCGCGGCCTACGCGGTCTGGTATGAATACCTGGACAACCCGAGACCGAATAACAACAACGGCCGGGATCATACTCATGGATCCTACCTTGGACCTCGCTTCGAAAACAACGAGATCATCCGTTATCTGGACGGAATCAAGGCCCGCTACGAGCAGTTGGATGATCAGGATCTGATGCCGAAAGTGGCCAGAATTCTGAGTTCCGAACAGGTGGTCGGATGGTACCAGGGAAGAATGGAATTCGGCCCGCGGGCACTCGGCGGGCGCTCCATCATCGGGGACCCGCGCAGCCGGAAAATGCAATCCACCATGAACCTCAAGATCAAGTACCGCGAATCGTTCAGACCTTTCGCCCCCGCGATCAAGTTCGACAGGGTCTCCGAATGGTTCGAACTCGATACCGAAAGCCCTTACATGCTCCTGGTCGCGAATGTCAGAAAGGACAAACAGATCGAGATGGCGGGAGACGAGAAACTATTGTTCGGCATCGAAAAACTGAATGTTCCGCGCTCATCCATTCCGGCCGTCACGCATGTCGATTACTCGGCCAGGGTTCAGACCGTTCACGCCGATACCAACCCGCGTTTTTACGCATTGCTGGATCAATTCGAAAAAATCACGGCTTGTCCGGTTTTGATCAATACTTCCTTTAATGTCCGGGGTGAACCGATCGTCTGCACTCCGGAGGATGCCTACCGCTGTTTCATGCGCACCGAAATGGACTATCTGGTCATGGAGAATATTTTACTGGCCAAACAGGATCAGCCGAAATGGGTGAAAGACGATTCCTGGAAGAAAGAGTTCGAACTGGATTAGCCGAGCATGCGCAAAATCGTACCTGAAATCGACATCCGCGGCCTTCGGGAATTCGGCTTCGTGACCGCCACGATCATCGGGCTGCTGTTCGGATTTTTCTTTCCGGTGATCGTATTCGAAAACCCCGTCCCCGAATTGCCGCCGGCGTTCCAGGTTTCCATCACTCTTGCCGCGGTCGCCTTGCTCCTGCCCATTGTGCTGAAACCGATTTATATCATCTGGATGGGTATCGGTTATGTGCTCGGTTGGATCAATACTCGAATCTTGCTGGGGCTGGTATTTTACATTCTGTTCACACCCGTGGCCTTGTTGCTGAGATTGCTTCGGATTGACCCGATGCGGCGCAACTTCGACGAGGACACCACCTCCTATAAACAACCCAGTACCCTCTCACCCAAACAACAAATGGAGAAACCTTACTGATGTTGGAGCTATTGAAAGACCTGTGGGGCTTTATGCGGGTCCGGAAGAAATTCTGGCTCGCGCCGATTATCATTGTGTTGTTGCTGTTGGGAGCGTTGATTGTGTTCTCCCAGGGCTCGGCCGTCGCGCCCTTCATTTATACGCTGTTTTAACGTAACTATTCAGCCGGATTCATATCAGCCATTTTATTTACCACAGAGTGCACACAGAACACAGAGAGCGCGTAGAGCCGGTTCATTCGGAACGAATCGCTAAGGACTGTTATAAGGTTGTAACGCGCAACATTTCAAAAATCTCCGTGATCGCTGTGTCTCGGTGGTAAATAGTTACGTTTCAACAGGCGTTCCAGGGAGTCCCGGGAGGGCCACCGGCATCCCTGGCAAGCCCTATTTTTTCAGATGTCTCCGAGGTCCGGCGCACCCCAGCACGACCTGACCCCGCTGCCCTTCCCCGCGGGTTTGATGGAGCCGGGCAAGAAAGTACAAGGCGAAAGCCGAGCTGAAGGGATCGCCCAGCTCGCGGGCCAGGTCGAGCGCGGCCTCGCCCTTCTGCAGGG
>JBOICY010000218.1:0-8158 GCA_050740335.1 Methylococcales bacterium
TCCAAGCGCTAACCCTCACCTTCCAGGGCCACCCTCCCCAGCCCCTTTTCTTCTGACTACAACTTCACAAGCTGACGGCCCGTACCTGAGTAGTTACGAAATTTGAAAGATACTGGACGCCGGCAAAGATCCGAAGCTTGAGAAAGAAAGGAGGAGGATAAACGGCGCGTTGCGATGAATTAGAGGGCGCCGGAAATTCCCCGATGCGACAAACAAACATCTGATAGCCGTATGTATCCACGCCCCGATCCAATCCGTCTACAATTCGGGCGTTTCCCGGATGACCGCACCGGAAAATTTATGTGGTATATTACAGGGGATCTTTTATCAGGCTGTTTTTAACTGACTGTTTTGAATAGTTAATTTTGATAACTGGCGGAGAGAGAGGGATTCGAACCCTCGATGGGCTTTTGACCCATACTCCCTTAGCAGGGGAGCGCCTTCAGCCTCTCGGCCATCTCTCCGTTGGAGGGAATTGTCCGGATTCTGGACACGAAACACCACACGACTGTCACGTCCACACCTATTCGATCAGAACCGACATGGTCGAAAACAAGCGGGATTTTAACAGCCTCCGGTCGATCACTCCAGCTAAATTATTGCTGCGTCGTCCGATCCGAACCATAGCCCAAAACGAATTTCAAGGCCGTTTATGAGCATTGATGGTTTGGAAATTTACGACTTACGATAGACCGGTTTATTTGAGTAAGTAAGAACCAAACCCGAAAGATTAAAAAGAGTTTCGGATCATCGACGTGAAAGGTCAGTCGTCGTTCTGCTGCGCAGCTTGTTCTTTCTTTATTCTTTCATAGATTTCTTCGCGATGCACCGGAATTTCTTTCGGCGCATTCACGCCAATACGCACTTGATTACCTTTCACACCAAGTACCGTAACGGTGACATCGTCACCGATCATCAGAGTTTCACCTACTCTCCGAGTTAAAATAAGCATAGACTTGCCTCTTATCCCTTCCAATATTCTTATGGCGAGAAAATCCCACCAAAAATTTGCCTACCGAAGATTGTAAACGTTACAAATTTACAAGTATATCATTATTTATCATTTCTGTAAGGCCGAGGTTGTCGAAACGCGTGTTAGGCACCTGCTTTTATATTGGACTCGTGCAATTCGAATGCTTCGTGAAGCGCGCGCACGGCTAATTCAAGATATTTCTCGTCGACAACGACCGAAATCTTGATTTCGGAGGTGGATATCATCCGGATATTGATTCCCTCGTCCGCAAGCGCCTTGAACATGGTGCTCGCGATTCCTGCGTGCGAGCGCATGCCGACTCCCACCAATGATACCTTGACAATCCGCTCGTCACCGGTGACTCGCCTTGCGCCCAGTTCTTTACAGGTCGCCGACAAGATCTCGTAAGCCCTGCGATAATCGTTTCGGTGCACGGTGAACGTGAAATCCGCGGTTACGTCTTCCGCTACGTTTTGGATGATCATATCGATTTCGATATTCGCATCGGCGATGGGACCCAGAATTTTTGAGGCAATTCCGGGTCGGTCGGGCACCCCTTCTATAGTAACTTTTGCTTCATCCCGGTTAAACGCGATACCCGAAACCAAGGCTTTTTCCATTTCTGTGTCCTCATAACTAATCAAGGTACCGCCTCCTTCACTGAACGACGACAGTACTCTTAAGGGTACATTGTATTTACCTGCGAATTCGACCGAGCGAATCTGCAGCACTTTCGATCCGAGGCTGGCCATCTCCAGCATCTCCTCGAAAGTGATGCGTTCCAATCTTCGGGCTCTGGGCTCGATGCGAGGATCGGTGGTATATACACCATCGACATCCGTGTAGATCTGACATTCCGTCGCGTTCAAGGCCGCGGCAAGAGCCACCGCGGTGGTATCCGAACCGCCTCGCCCCAGTGTCGAGATATTCCCCGAGTCGGTAACCCCTTGAAACCCGGCTACCACCACGACTTTGCCTTGCTTCAGATCCCGGGTGATTCGCTCGCAATTGATATCCAATATTCTCGCCTTGGTATGGGCATCATCGGTCAGGATGCGCACCTGCCCACCGGTATAGGAAACAGCCGGCATCCCTTTTTGCTTCAAAGCCATGCATAACAACGCAATGGTGACCTGCTCGCCGGTTGACAACAGGACATCGAGTTCCCTGGCATCGGGTTGTTCCTGGATCTCGCTGGCCAGAGCCAACAGTCGATTGGTTTCTCCGCTCATCGCGGAAACCACCACTACCAGTTCGTCGCCCTTTTTTCGTGCCGCGATTACTTGATCCGCAACCGCCTGAATCCGTTCGATAGTACCGACCGAGCTACCCCCGAATTTGAATACGTATAATCCCATAATCGATCAGTTCATGAAATAATTGCGGCCGGACGATTTATCCAAGCTTCTGCCGGACCCAATCGCTGACACTTTCCAACGCGGCATTCAATTCCGCGGGTTTGTTCCCGCCGGCCTGGGCCATATCCGCTCGACCGCCCCCTTTGCCACCAACCCTGGAGGCGACTGCGTTGACCAGATCGCCGGCCCGGATCAAATCGGTCTTGTCACTGGTCACGCCGGCAATCAGACTGATCTTTTCACCGTTGACGGTGGCCAGAACAATTGCCGCGCTGCCTAGTTTATTTTTTAACTGGTCCACCGTATCGCGCATCGATTTGGGATCGGCATCGTACAGTCTGGCCGCCAATACCTTGAGCCCTCCGACGTCCACGGCCCGACTGGATAGATCGCCTCCCGCGGAACTCGCGAGTTTCGCTTTGAGTTTTTCGATTTGTTTTTCGAGCTGACGATTTTTTTCCAGCAACTGCTGTACCCGCTCAGTTACAGAATTGCGTTCACCCTTGAGCCAGGTCGAAACCTGGTTCAGCAATTCGTCGCTTTGTGCGCCCCATTGCACCGCCTGATTGCCGGTCACCGCTTCTATTCTGCGCACTCCGGCCGCCACGCCGGTCTCGCCGATCAGCTTGAAATAGCCGATATCGCCTGATCTATGAACATGGGTACCCCCGCATAGTTCAGTGGAAAAATCTCCGATTTTCAATACCCGGACTTCCGTGCCGTATTTTTCTCCGAACAAGGCCATTGCTCCCGCATTCATTGCTTCGTCCTTAGCCATGATGTCGGCGCTGACCAACAAATTTTTGCGAATCTGCTCGTTAACCAAGTACTCGATTTCGCGCAGTTCGTCCGAAGTCACGGGCTGGAAATGAGAGAAGTCGAAGCGCAATCGGTCCGCATCGACCAATGAGCCCTTCTGGGTCACATGATCGCCGAGCACTTTTCGCAAGGCTGCATGCAACAGGTGGGTAGCGGAATGATTCAAGGCGGTGGCCTTCCGGGTTGATCCGTTCACCTCGGCATGACACACATCACCCATTCTCAGTAAACCGGAATCCATGTAACCGCTGTGCAGGTAGACACCCTGGCGCTGTTTTTGCGTGTCGATTACCCGGAATTCCCCGTGTTGCGTGTATATACGGCCCTTGTCGCCAACCTGGCCACCGGACTCCGCATAGAACGAGGTTTTTTCGAGAACAATCGCTCCCCGGTCCCCGGTTTTCAGAGTGGAAACAGAGTGGCCGTCCTGTACCAGGGCGGCCACTTTCGAAGCCACTGCGAGATTTTCATATCCGACAAATTCTGTCTGCCCTCCAATTTCGAGCCGTGCATCCACTTCGATTCCGATCTGAAAGCGGCTCGCGGCCCGGGCTCTCTGCCGCTGGGCATCCATGGCATTTTCGAATCCGGCCAGATCGATCCCGAGGCCATGCTCTCTACCGAAGTCTGCTGTCAAATCGACCGGGAAGCCGTAGGTATCGTAAAGCTGGAACACCGTATCGCCCGGAATTTCCGATCCACTCAAAGCGCCGGCGCAAGTCTCGAGAATCCTCATTCCCTGCTCCAGAGTTTCGGCAAAGCGGTTCTCTTCCTGCAACAGAACCTTCTCGACTTGCTTCTGGTGCTTAGCCAGCTCGGGAAAGGCTGAACCCATCTCGCCGGCCAAAGGCGCAACCAAGCGGTAAAAGAAACTATCCTGAATCCCGAGCCGATAACCGTGGCGGATCGCGCGGCGGATGATTCTCCTGAGCACATATCCTCGGCCTTCGTTTGATGGTAACACACCATCCACGATCAGAAAACCGCAGGACCGGATATGGTCCGCTATAACCCGCAGCGAATTATTATTCAAATCGGGGGTTTTTGCAATTTCGGCAACCGACCAAATCAATGTCTGAAACAGGTCGATGTCATAATTATTATGCACCCCTTGCATCACCGCCGCCAACCGCTCCAGCCCCATTCCAGTATCGACCGAAGGTTTGGGCAGCTCGTTTAATGTTCCTTCGACCGATCGTTCATACTGCATGAAAACCAGGTTCCAGATCTCTACGAAGCGATCACCTTCCTCGGTATCCGAACCTGGAGGACCTCCTGAAATATTTTCGCCGTGGTCGTAAAAAATTTCCGTGCAAGGCCCGCACGGTCCGAACTCTCCCATCGACCAGAAATTACTCTCCTTCCCCAACCTTGAAAAACGCGCCGGATCGAACCCGAGTTCGTTCAGCCAGACACCGGCTGCCTCGGCGTCATTTTCATAGACCGTAACCCAAAGTTTTTCCTCGGGGATATTCAATGTCCGGGTCAGAAATTCCCAGGCATAATGAATCGCCTCGGATTTGAAATAGTCACCGAAACTGAAATTGCCCAACATTTCAAAAAATGTATGGTGCCGGGCATTGTAGCCTACATTCTCGAGATCGTTGTGCTTGCCGCCGGCCCGCACACACCGTTGGGTCGAAACGGCGCGAAGGTAATCGCGGGTTTCGCGGCCGAGGAAAATGTCCTTGAACTGGACCATTCCGGCATTGGTAAACAACAAGGTGGGATCGTTCAAGGGAACCAGCGAACTGGATGGCACGCACTCGTGCCCGCGCTGGCTGAAATAATCTAAAAAGGCAGTGCGCAATTCGGCACTGGACATTTTTTCCATGGAGTCTGTAGTTTTCTAATGCGACCGTTCAGGATATTAACTCATGAAATCCCGTATGCACCGTGAAGTTGAGATAACCGTATCCAAGATTTTTTTGATAGCCAAACCGGCCTTACGTACCGGAATTCCCGTCCAAGGTCCGTTAAAGCGCTTGAACAATCCTTCCCCGGGCCTGGCAAATCTACCGCACAATGTGTCCCCGATCAACTCAATGGCGGTTTAGAGTAGATAGACTGGACATTTGTTTGAAATTCCATCGATCAGGTCTATCTTTTCGTCGCTCAGCTCGGACTTTCCTCGGTCGCGGGCTCTCCAAGGTTCTTCCCGAACGCGTGATCACGAATCTGTCGATCCAGTTTACCGGCGATTTCGACCTTGTCGCGCAGAAACTCCCGCGCATTGTCCTTGCCCTGCCCGATCCGCTCGTTCTCAACACTGTACCAGGAACCCGATTTCTGCACGAAGCCATATTTCACCCCGAGGTCGATCAGCTCGCCTTCGCGCGAGATCCCCTCTCCGTAAAGAATTTCGAATTCGGCCTGCCGAAACGGTGGCGCGACTTTATTTTTTACCACCTTGACCCGGGTATCGCTGCCAACCACTTCGTCACCCTTCTTGATTGAACCGATCCGACGAATATCGAGACGCACCGAGGCATAGAATTTGAGCGCGTTGCCTCCGGTGGTCGTTTCCGGATTTCCAAACATCACGCCAATCTTCATCCGGATCTGATTGATAAAAATCACGATCGCATTGGAGCGTTTGATATTGGCGGTCAATTTTCTCAAGGCTTGAGACATCAGCCGCGCCTGCAATCCGACATGGGTATCGCCCATTTCGCCTTCGATTTCAGCCTTGGGGGTAAGTGCCGCGACCGAATCGACCACGATGATATCGACCGCCCCGGAACGGACCAGCATATCGGTAATCTCGAGCGCCTGCTCACCCGTATCCGGTTGTGACACCAGTAATTCATCGACATTCACGCCGATCTTGCGTGCATACGACGGATCCAGCGCGTGTTCCGCGTCCACAAATGCCGCGGTACCTCCCGATCGTTGAACCTCGCCGATCGCCGCAAGCGTCAAGGTCGTTTTTCCCGATGATTCCGGCCCGAAGATTTCGATTACGCGGCCTTTGGGCAGCCCCCCGCAGCCAAGGGCGATATCCAGGCTCAACGACCCGGTTGACACCACTTCCATATCACGAGTCGATGCGATATCGCCCATCCGCATCACGGAACCTTTGCCAAACTGTTTTTCAATCTGAAGCAAGGCCGCAGCAAGCGCCTTCTTTTTGTTTTCGTCCATTCGGTTTCTCGCAGGAATAGGTATCGCTTAAATAACAGTTTAGTATGGCATACCGACAGGCAACGGCCTAGATTCTTTTTTGATTTATAGCGATAACTGAGCATCGTGTGATACGTCGTATTTCTGAAGAATGGCTTGTTAAAGGCGCGAATGTGCGGCAGCGTTTGTCCACTGCGGCACTTGATCCATCAAGCAAAGACTAGACGAATATTGTGGCCTTTCGGTTGATATTGAGCGCTTCATTGCTGATGCTGGCTCTGACTTTCGGATTTTTGTATCTACGCCTCAATTCACTGGAGAAAAGGCCGCTGCCATAGCGAACTCTGCCAGCGCCCGCACGATGCTTTACGACCGCCGCCGCGATGAAATGACGCTTGATGAAGTAGAGAAGATCGGGATCAAACGGGAAGGCCGCTTTATTTTTCATTTTTTTAATCTATGTAATGCTATGATTAACCGTCCAGCAATTTTTTAATTTTTACTCGCCTTTTTGCTTAAGCTTGGTATTCGGCCGAGCTTGACGGAGCCTAGCCGAAGGTTAACAACAGGTTCACATGGGACTTTCATTCAAGAATCCACCTTTAGTAGAGCTCATCGCCGAATTGCGATGGGCGCTTCCTATACCAACTCAAGTTACTGGTGTTGGTGTTGGTGCTATTCCTATTACCACTCTAAGCGTTACCACTCTAAGCGCAAATCAATATGAAGAGTTTTTCATGCGATTTGGTAGCAAGGTTGCTGCTGCCGGGTTTAGCAGGTTTGAAAGAATTGTCCCGCCGGGTTTTCCATTCATGCCATATCAACCAGTTTACCGGTATAGATATGTTTCTGAAGATCAAGGCGTTAAGCTCTACCAATTGGGACCGGATATATTTTCAGCCAATATCACTCCTCCTTATCAGTCATGGGAACACTTTAAACCTGTTGTCGCGCAAGGCGTTGAGATGTTGCTTGAAAGCCGGAGCGATGAGCAAAAAATCCAGCCATTTTCCGCCGCTAGTCTTCGATATATTGACGCGTTCAAGGACGATCTGACGCAGGGGCGGTCGATTCGGGACTTCATGGCTGATGTGCTAGACATCAAGATAAGTCTTCCCGAGGCGGTCACGCGTCACGCACTCGAATTATCAAGAATTGAACCTCTTCTTCAGTTAGCCGTTCCTGTTTCATCAGCCATTTTGAATCTTACCGTCGCCAACGGTGCGTTTAATAACGAACGTGCGGTCATCATGGATACCACAGTATCAACAACTCAAGAGCTTAAACCTACAAAGGAAGATATCATGAGTGTTTTCGATAACGCTCATCACCTTATTCACGAACTGTTCGTTGGTTTAACAAAACCGTTGGAAGAACTCATGAAGCCTGAGGATCATTAAATGATCCCGGCCTTCGACAATCCACATATGATTAGTAATATTGTTATTCTGCAAATGGTACAGCGCTGTCAGTATATAAGTTACCCACCAGCGTTATATTATCGACCTGATATTATAAGCAAATCTTGGAGTTTTCTCTTTGGTGGCTTGGCGGCTGAGCGAACTTTGGCACTTCAGACCATTGATCAATTTGGCATGATGGATGATGGATGGGATGGTTACGGGGCAGTGCAGATACATGCAGTAACATGCAAAAACTGCTCACAGTTTCTGAACTCGCTACCGGATAATTATCCATTTCCCGAGCTTACACCGAACTCCAATGGCACTATTTCCATGGAATGGGAAAGTCAGCACGGAAGTGCATCTCTTGAAATTGGAAAAACGCGTTACAGCTTCTACATTAAATGGGGTTCTGGTGGTGATCCTGTGCTAAGGGATGGTGATGCACGCGCAATCGAAAATGATATTGCAAAAATTATTGT
>JBOICY010000219.1:0-9260 GCA_050740335.1 Methylococcales bacterium
ATACCACGCGCACCAATATCCATGAACTCAGGGAACTCATCCGGGTCCGGGTCGGATTGAAGAAAAACCAGGTCTTATCGATTTTTTTCCAGTCTTTCGGATTCAAAAACGGAATCCCGCTCGATACCGATTTTGTGTTCGATACGCGCTGCCTCCCCAATCCGCATTGGGAACCGGCCCTGCGCAATCTGACCGGCAAGGATCGGCCGGTGATTGAATTTCTCGACAACCTGCCCGTGGTTCGCGAATACCTCAAGGACATCACCGCGTTTTTGCAGCGCTGGCTTCCGGATTTCGAGGCGGGAAACCGTTCTTATTTCAGCATCGCGATCGGCTGTACCGGAGGTCGGCACCGATCGGTTTACCTGGCCGAGAACCTGGCCAACAATTTCAGGTCGACTCCCTATCATATTCTCGTGGGACATCGGGACCTCCACTGATCCTTAACCTGGAATAGGACCATCCAGGTTGCCGGCCGCCACAAGGCCTTACCCGGGATCTCTGGACTGAAGGCCGGTTATCCACTCGAATTCGTTTACAATGAGCCGGATTTTTCTGTCCTTTGCAAAATACAAAGGTATTTATGCTCGCCACAGCAAAAAGAAATCGAACCGAATATCACCTGCACCGCGTCACGAAATGGCTGGCCCAAAACAAAGCTGAACGGGTCGCGACGGTCCTGAACGCGCTGCACCCTTCGGAAATCGCGCTGGTCCTGGAATCTCTGCAACGCGCCGAGCGCGAGATCGCGTGGCATCTGATCGATACCAGCCTGCGCGGCACGGTCCTGGTTGAACTGAACGACGAGGTCCGCAGCGGACTGATCGAGGCCACGACGACCGAAGAACTGGTCGATGCGGCCGAAACGCTGGAGACCGACGACCTTGCCGATCTGGTCGAGGGGCTTTCGGAAGAAACCCTCGAACAGGTGCTCAATTCGATGGACAATCAGGATCGCCAGCGTCTCGAATCGGTGCTTTGCTACGACGAAGATACCGCGGGCGGTCTGATGAACGTCGATACGCTGACCGTCCGGCCGGACGTTTCGCTGGATGCCGTCCTGCGCTATCTGCGCTTGCGCGGAGCAATTCCCGACTTGACCGACAGCCTGATGGTGGTCGACCGCTCCGACCATTTTCTCGGACTCTTACCCCTGTCTATTTTACTGACCAACGACGTCAAAACGAAGGTGATCGATCTGATGATCCAGGACGTCTCCATGATTCCGGTGACAATGCCCGATCGGGAAGTCGCGATATTGTTCGAAAAACACGATCTGATCTCGGCACCCGTGGTCGACAATGGCGGGCGCCTGCTGGGCAGAGTCACGATCGACGATGTGGTCGACGTAATCAGACATGAAGCCGGCCATTCACTCATGAGCATGGCGGGCCTGGACGAGGACCAGGATATGTTCGCTCCGGTCCGGCTCAGTGCCAGGCGACGTGCCGTGTGGCTCGGTATCAATCTTTTAACCGCGGTACTGGCGTCCTGGGTGATCGGGCTTTTTCAACCCACGATCGAGAAAATGGTCGCGCTGGCCGTGCTCATGCCGATCGTCGCGAGCATGGGTGGAATCGCGGGAACCCAGACCTTGACCCTGGTCACGCGCGGACTCGCGCTCGGGCAAATCGGCCGCACCAATGCAAGACTGGTGGTCTCCAAGGAACTCGCGGTCGGAGCCCTGAACGGCATCGCCTGGTCGCTGGTGATCGGCCTGATCGCCGGGATCTGGTTCGGGAATGTGCTGCTCGGGGGGCTGATCGGCGGAGCGATCATCATCAACCTGATCGCAGCGGCTCTGGCCGGTGCAAGCATACCTCTCGTATTGAACAGTCTCGGAGTCGACCCCGCGCTGGCCGGCGGGGTCATCCTCACGACCGTGACCGACGTGGTCGGCTTTTTTGCGTTTCTGGGACTCGCGAGCCTTTATATCCCGTGATTTTTGGACTGTTTAAAGCTTGCAGTCGATTTATTGAGTGCGGGCAAAGGCAAAACCTTTAAGAGGGTATTTGCGCCGGTAATGATAATAGGATGCTGCATCGATCCAGGGAGGTGCATCCAGACTTACGCAATACACTCACAATTGCAACCGCCGTTCACACGGCGGATTCATCGGACAGAAATCCAGCGGTCAGCGAATCGGCAGCGAAAACAAGACTCGAAATCCGATGTAGTAGTCGCGCCCGCCGGGATCGCCCCCGCCGCGGCCGTCGGAGCGCGCGACGCTCGGAGAGTAGATCCACGAGCCGCCGCGCAACACACGCCCGTGGCCGCTCGTGTCCGGAACCCTAAGCTCCGGATTATTATATTTGTTCAGGCACCATTCCCAGACATTTCCGGCCAGATCCTCCACGCCATAAGGCGAAGCGCCCTGCGGATAGAGGCCCACCGCGCTGGTTTGTCGCAGGTTCCACGGCCCGTCTTGATCCCATGTTTCGTTGATATTCGTAAAGCCGGAACGATATTCGTTTCCCCAGGGATAAGCCAAACCCTTCTCACCGCGCGCGGCTTTCTCCCATTCCTGCTCGGTCGGCAGCCGGATATCGAGCCCCTGCATCGCCGACAGCCAGCGACAAAAGGCCACGGCTTCGTACCAGTTCACATTCGTTTTGGGGCGGTTGGAGTGGGACCAGCGGGATGCTTCGGGCCCGGGTTTGATCAAATTCCGCCACCAGTCCTGTTCGAGTTTCCCTCGTACTCCGAATAACCGTTCCATAGATCTTTTCGGCCGCTCCGGCTCATAGCCGCCCGCCTTTACGAAAGCCTGAAACTGTACATTGGTTACCGGATACCGCGCAATGGAAAAGGCCGGCAGTTCGAGCCTTCGACCGTCCTGATAAAAAAAACAACTTTGCGAAATCTCCACCCAATCGATCTCCGGCAGGCCGTTCTCATCGAGCCCGACACCCTTGCGCGGATCTCCGAGGCGCGCGAGTTCGTCGCCGATCTGAAGCCGCCGCGGCGGTTCGGTTTCGATGTCGCTTATTTCATCCAGATAAGCCCGAATCCGCGGAGAAAACGGAATTTCCGGCGGTCTTTCAATCGTTTCCAGCCCCACCGGAAGCCTGATTTCCCGTACTCCGACACCAGGCCGCGTATCGCCAAGCTCCGCAAGCCGGTCGCCGATCGCCAGCCGCCTCGGCGGTTCGGTTGCGGGATCGTTGATTTCTCTTAAAAGACGGTCGATCTCCCGTTCGGTTTCGGTCTGCGTTTCGGAGAGTTTCACTGCGGCTTCCGGCTGCTCAATCCAATTTTTGAGTTCGGTCAAAAATTTTTCGTCTTCGGAAGATTGTCCGAAACGCGCCCAAATGCTCCAGTCGAAAACAGGGCTGGAAGATCCGTCACCCAACGGCGGTAGTTCCGAAGAGTCGGTTTTTAGCATAAAACAATGCTCCGCTTCGATTCCGTTCTGAAATTTTTGGGCTTTCCAGAATGTCCGCGCATTTCGGGTCCAGAGCCGGATCATCCGGACGGTCAGGTCTCCGGTACCGGATTCTTCGAGCAGTCTAATATTAATACCCTGTCTTTTCAGCCAGTCCCGAATCCTTTCGGCCTGCTTGCGGTCCGCCTCGACGTGACACAGATAAATCGGGGCGGAAGGATTGTTCTGGTTGTCTTCCGGATCGAGTTCCGGCAGCCGATCCGCTGTGAGTATGTATTGCCGCCCGTCGCGGGTTACCAATGTCAAGCGACGGCTTCGTTCCCGCATCTCGATCCGGCTGTCGATGCTCACTCTGTACCAGCGACCTTCCCGCCCTTCCGGCGCGATATAGAGATCGGCGGGCAAGGGGGTCGGAAAGGTCAGCCGATTGGGGCTTTCTCCGGGAGCGGTGAACAGCAATACCTGTCGCCGGGTATCCGCGTGCTGATTGACCCCGAGTTGCGCCTGTTCCAAGGGCGGCGGCAATTTTGCGGCAAGCCAGTCCGGCAGCGCGCGCGGATGACCGAGCTGGGTCCAGTTACCGGAATCGCCGAGCGCCAGACTTGCGAATTGCGCCAACAAAATCGATTCCTCGGTCTGGATTCCGGGACTATCGATCACCGGCAGGCTGCGCTGGACCGAAGGGGCCAGTGTGATCCGCTCCTCTTCGACTGGCTCGGTCCTGATGCGCCGAAGAACATCGCCGAGACCCTTTCGAATCCCGTCTTGATAACCCAGGAGCGCACAGTAACGCAGGTCGCGTTCCAGCCGGTCTTCGGGCGGCCAGTGGCGGGTCGCGAGCCGGGTGTAATCCCAGACCTGGCCGAAATCGGGCGACGCTTTGAGTTGATCCGCCAAGAGCCGAGCCGCGCCGTGGTGCAAAACAATATGGCGGCTGCCGCGCGCCGCGACCAGCGGGCTGAACCAGAGCAGGGATTCGATTTCGGAGCCGGCCCGCGGAACAAATCTGCGCCGGGCGTTGCGCAGAAGCAGCGGTTCGATGCGCGTGCTCAAACTGAGGACGCGCGCGAGATCCATGATCTCCGACCAACGCTCTTGAGTATCCTGGAACAATTGTTGTTCGAAGGGATTCGGATGAAGCCAACTCATCGGGGTATTTTATGCCCGGGGCCGATTTTGTGGCGGATCATCGCGGCCGCGGTATCGGGGCTCCAGTGAATCAACTCCGGGTAGCTCCCGAGACCCACGGGCCAGCGGTCTTTGGGCCAGGGAATCAATACCAGCAGCGGACTGCCGTTCTTCCGGCATCGCTCGATGAAAGGCGGCCACTCCGCGGGCGTCTCCGCGTGTCCTCCACGGCCCTGAATCCCGAAGTCGGTGGCCACCAGTACCGGCCTTTTATCCGGATTCCATGCGTGCCGTTCAAAATCCTTAGTCCATTGCCGCACGGCCGAGGGATCGCCTTCGAAGCGAAAGGTCTCGATTTTGTCGCGCGGCGTGACCTGAGCGATCTCGTCCGGAAGCGAGGCCAGATCTTCGAAATAGGGAACCATGCTGCTCCGATAATCGAGCAGCAATTGACAGCCGAGAGCCAGCGTCGCCGACGACAGGCGCGGCATTCGGTAAAGCGCCTTAGCGCATACCAGGCTTTTAATCAGGCATGCGAGATCGATTTCATGGCCTGGCCTAAGGGTCCCGAGCGCCGCGGAAAACAGACCGCGGCTGGTATTTTCTGTGAACAGAGCGGCGCGCGCGAGCGCCGGGATACCGGTGTTCCGGTCGAGTATCGGGTAGTCGCTTTCCGGAATTTCCGTTTGGGCAGGTGCCGGCGGAGTCCTTATTCCCACCTCTTCCAAACTACTGGGCACTTCGAAATCCGGCAGATCGACCCGCGGTTCGGGCTGCGGGGACACCTGGAATTTCCGCGTCGAACCGCGTTGTTCGGCCTTGGCGGCGGACTGGTCTGGATAGCGGTGGGTAGCGTATATTTCCGCCAGAGCTTCGGGCTTCGCCGTCTCGTCGACCGCGAATCCGAGACACCATGCGAGGGATTTGATCTGCTCGGGCGTATCGCAGCGGAGCCTTGCGAACGCCCGCAGGAGATCACCGAGATGAATTTCCTGGCGTCCTCGGTTCCGCTCCGGGTCCATCAGATTCGCGGCGTCTTAAGCAGAACGGCCTTCTCGATCTTGATCCAGAGCGATTCTGGTTCGTTACTGACCTCGATATCGAGTTCTTCGCAGGCGCGGATCGCATCGAGAAATTCGCCGGTACCGGGAGGCCGCCGGCGGAGATTGGCCGCCTCGGTCCGAAATGCAATGATTCGTTTGGCGATGGCCTCGATGCGCGTCGGATTCCCTTCGGGATAATGCTGCAACGCGATAGTGACCAGTTCGTGGTCCCGAGGTTCCGGCAGTTCGAGCGTGACGCAGCGGCGCAGAAAGGCCTGCGGCAGTTCACGCTCGCCATTGGTGGTGATGATTGTGAGTATCTTCAGGTCGCTCGCCGCTTCGATCTTGCCGCCATCCGGCAGACTGAAACGCCTGCGGTCCAAAGGTTCCAGAAGATCGTTCGGCAGGTCCGGTTCGGCCTTATCGATTTCGTCGATCAGTAGAACGACACCCTGGTTCTGGTCGCGGGCCATGCCGATATAATCCAGAGCGACCCCTAATTCGCCGGCCTGTTTTTCAGCCAAACCCCGGCGGCGAGCCGAATCCGGATTGAAGGCCCACCAGAAGATGCCGGGGTTGTGATAGGCCTGATCGGGTTTCATACTGGATTTGGATTTCCAGACTTGGACATCATTGAGCCGGCGCAGTTGGTCAACCTCGACGGTCAGTTCCTCGAGCCGGGTCCGCGAGGTGATCGTCCTGCCGAGAAAATTCCAGCCCTGCACCGCCGCGGCGGCATCCGCCAACCGGCTTTTACCGCAGCCGGGTTTTCCGGATACGAGTAAGGGCCGGTCGGTGGCCAACGCCACATCGAGTGCGATTACGATATCGTCGCTGAAAACATAGGGAGGGTTGTCCCCGTCCTTCGCCAGGATTCCTGAAAGGGGCAGGTTTTTAAAATACGTCGGCTTGTATTGCATCGGCGAATTCCAAGTTTCTTGTTCAGAAAAGCTCGAATACACGCGCGCCAAAAAACGCGTTGAATCCGGTCTCTAAAATCGGAAGGTTTTGCCTTTTTCTTTAATTCGGAAGTCGAATTGTAACCGATTTGGCCTCTCAATCGGAGCGGCTTTTTATGGACCTGAGTTCCTTGATCAGCACCGTGACCGGGTGTATGTCGCTGTTTGATTCGCTTTTTATTCGATCCAGCAAGGCCAGATAGCGGTTGACTCCGGCTTCCCGGGCGCGGCACCAATCGTCCAGAATCCCCGCTTCGGGTCCCGACAGGCTCGACAGCCGATCCAGTGTCAGGGTCTGGCAGGCTTTGTGAAAATCGTCATGCAGCGCGGTGCGGGCCAGGGATTGCCAATAGTTGCCCTGTGGGAGCCCTGCGATCAGATTTTTCAGGATTCCCCAGCACAGTTTTTCGTCGAGTGCAAAATAGCTTTTCGCGACTTCTTCCAAAGGTTTTTCGCAGTGTGTCGCGACCGCGATGATATCGAGAAACGAAAACAGCACGTCCAGACCACCGGCCTGCCGGGCGGTTTCTTCCGGCACGCCGGCATTCATCAGGGCGGTCATCCCGGCGGAAAATTTTTGACTTTGGTGTTCCGGTATGACATTGAAAAGATCGGCCGACAGCCTTTCAATGCCGGGCTTGAATCTCGCCAGCGTCTCGGCCGAGGGCCTTTTCTCGCGAAAGGTGTAAGCCAGCCAGGACATTGATCTTTCCACGAGCCGGTTCACGCCGATCATGAGCTCGCTTTGAATCTTCGGATCGACACGGGCGTCCAGCGCTTCGATCCCTGACCAGCGCTTTTGCGCGCCGAATATCTCACACGCAAAACAATAGGCACTGACCACCTCACCGACCCCGGCGCCGGTTTCATCGAGCATCCGGAATGGATAGACGATGCCGAGCCGATTGATCATGCTGTTGATCAGTTGATTCGCGACAATCTCGCGCCGCAAGGGGTGTTTTTGAATAGCTCCGGCGAATTTTTTCCTGAGCGCGGACGGAAAATAGTCCGAGAGTTCGCTCGATGCGAATTCACTTTCGAATATTGCCTGACCGCCGAGCAAGGCTTTTTTTAAATAAAGTTTACTGGCGGCCATCAGCACGGCGATTTCTGGCCTCGATAAGCCTCTGCCTTCCTGTTTTCGTGCCACGATCGCTTCATCCGGAGGAATCCTGTCCAACGAGATATCGATAGCCCCTTCCTGTACCAGCCTGGAAATAATCCGCCGGTAAAAATCCATCTGGGCCCCCGACCTGGACTGGATGGTACTGATCGCCCGGGTCTGCAGGAAGTTGTTGCTGAGAACCAGCCGGGCCACCTCGTCCGTCATCCCGTCCAGGAGCCGGTTGCGCTGCTTGAGAGTCAGATCCCCCTCATCGACGGTCCGGTTCAGCAGGATCTTGATATTGACCTCGTGGTCGGAACAATCGACGCCGGCCGAATTATCGACCGCGTCCGTGTTGATCCGCCCTCCCCGTGCGGCAAATTCCAAACGGCCTTCCTGGGTGAAGCCGAGATTACCGCCCTCACCCACAATCTTGCATCGGAGTTCTGTTGCATTCACGCGCACCGCGTCGTTGGTGCGGTCGCCGACTTCGTTATGGCTTTCATGGGATGCCTTGACATAGGTCCCGATTCCGCCATTCCACATCAGATCCACCGGGGCGCGCAGGATCATCTGGATCAATTGGTTGGGCGTCAATTTGTCCTCTTCGATAGCGAAGACCTTTCTCACCCTCGAGGATAAAGGGATTGATTTCAAATCCCGTGGATAAACGCCTCCGCCCCCGGAAAGCTTATTCTTGTGGTAATCCCTCCAGGACGATCCTGGCAGTTCGAACAGGCGTTTACGCTCCTGAAACGCCACTTCGGGATCCGGATCGGGATCCAGAAAAATATCTTTGTGGTTGAATGCTCCGACCAGTTTGATGCGCTCGGAAAGCAGCATGCCGTTGCCGAACACATCGCCGGACATATCGCCGATGCCGACCGCGGTAAACGAAGCGGCCTGGAAGACGATGCCCAATTCCGTGAAATGATGTTTCACCGATTCCCAGGCACCCCGCGCCGTGATCCCGATTTTCTTGTGGTCATAGCCCATCGACCCGCCCGAAGCGAAGGCATCCCCGAGCCAGAATCCGTATTCGTCCGCGATCTGGTTCGCGATATCGGAAAAAGTCGCGGTGCCTTTGTCGGCGGCAACCACAAAATAGGGGTCATTGCCATCGTAGCAGATCGTTTCCCGCGGATGGACTGTCTGGTTCCCGCCGATATTGTCGGTCACATCGAGCAGCCCCTGGATAAAGATCCGGTAACAATTCTTGACCTCTTGCGCCGCGTCGGCGGATTGCGCGCCGTCCAGCCGCTTGGCGACGAATCCGCCCTTGGCCCCGGTCGGTACGATCACGGAATTTTTTGAGACCTGGGCTTTCATCAGACCCAACACTTCAGTCCGAAAATCCTCGCGCCGGTCCGACCACCGGAGACCCCCGCGCGCGACCTGCCCCGCTCTGAGATGAACGCCTTCAACCCTCGGCGAATAGACGAAAATCTCAAAATGCGGGCGCGGGGCCGGCAAGTCCTGAATCGCTTCCGGGTTGAATTTAAACGAGAGATAGGGAATATCTTTCTCGTCGGATTTATTTTGATAATAATTGGTGCGCAGCATGGCCTGAATGAGCTTCAGGTATTGCCTGAGAATCCTGTCTTCATCGAGCGATGCAACTTCGTCGATCTGACACAGGA
>JBOICY010000220.1:0-4482 GCA_050740335.1 Methylococcales bacterium
GCTGAAGCCTGCCCCTTCCATTTCTGGTTGCTCAATTCCAAAACCATATACAAAGTCTGTTCCGATGCGTTATCTTCTCTTGCAAGGACCGCTGTCATTTGTTTATCCTCTTTTTTCGATCAAAAACGTTAGGATATCCGATAGCGGTCCTTCATAGTTTCTACGGGTTACGGGTTGCTGGTCCGTTCCGACGAAGGCGGCCGCGATTTCGGCGAGCCGGTCGCGGTGAATCCGGCTCAGGACGAAGTGCGATCTCACACCGTTAGCCCGACCCGGGTGGCCGTGGGACCGAACGGCAGGTCTACGTGCTTTACAATCGTAAGGAGCCCGACTTCACACTGTTGGACGGGACTGCCCGTGGCCGTAACCAGTTGCGGCTGGCGCGCTCCGGCGACGGCGGGAAAAGTTTCATCGCGCCGGTTGACATCGCGACCGAAGCAATCGAGGGCGCTATGGGCTCGCCCGGCATGATCAATCTTTTCGTAGCCGGAAACGGTGATCTCTATGCTTCCTGGCTCGATTACCGGGAATTTTTTTCCTATCTCATCACCAACAAAAAGGAACCGCCGAAAGAACACCCATTGGACACGCATCTGCGCGTGGCGCGCTCGAGCGACGGCGGCCTTAGTTTCGCCGCGAGTACCCTGGTGACCAAACCGGTATGCGGCTGTTGCGGAACCAAGGTGGCGCAAGGGCAGGGCGGTCCCCTTTATGCCAGCACCCGGGCCGCGTGGCCGGAATTGAAAGGTTCGGTGGACGCGGTTCGCGACATGATCGTGTCCGCCTCCCAAGACCATGGAGCGAGTTGGTCCAAGCCCGTCAAGGTTCATGACGATCGCTTCAAGATCAGCGGTTGTCCGGACGTCGCGCCCGGGCTTTCGGTCGATTCCAAGGGACGTCTGCACGCGGCCTGGTATACCGGCACCGAAGGGCGCCCCGGAATCTACTACGCCGTGTCCTCCGATCACGGCGAAAGCTTTTCCGAACCGCTCGCACTGCTCACCGATGAATGGGTGCCCTACGCGGACGTCAAACTTGCGCTCGATAGTCATGATAACGCCGGGGTGGCCTTTGAAGACCGGCGCGGCGAAACCGATTTGATCCATCTGGTGCGGGTCACTCCGAGCGGCACGGTCAGCCGCGCCGAGCCCTGGCCCGGCACGATTCCAGACATGGATGCGCGCGGCGGCTCCGCGGTGGTCACCTGGGGTAGCTCGGGCCCGACACCGACGAAGCGGGCGGCGCGGTGCATGTGCGCGCATCGCTGGGTGCTGTTGATCTTGATCATCGGTTTTGTGGCCGCGGCCCGCGCGATGGAACCCCGGCCTTTACCGGATTACCGCACGCGACTACTCGGTTCCGACCAGGAAGTCGGTTTCGCCGGCTTTTTTGGCCAGGCGATCCTGATCAAAACCTGGGCGACCTGGTGTCCTCCGTGCCGCGAAGAGACGCCGGACTTCGAAGCCATTTATCAGCGTTACCGGGACCAGGGCCTGGTGGTGATCGGGGTGAACATCGATGAAGGTCAGGCCGATGAGGCGGTGGCGCGCTATGTTCGAGGCATGGGAATCAGTTTCGCGATCTGGCGCGATCCGAATAATCGTTTCAGCAAGCGCTTTCGCTCGCTTGGGGCCCCCGAAACCTTTCTCGTGGATCGCAACGGCATGATCATACGGCACTGGCAAGGGCCTGGACCCCAATGCCAGCAGCAATCTGGAAGTCATCCAAACGGCTCTGGGCACTGCAGCGGTTCCCGGTGCGGAGGGAGTGACCGTGGCTCTGGAAGCCACGCCCAAGTGCGGAAAGCGGCTTGCCGAGCAACGCGGCTGCCTGACCTGCCACTCCACAGACGGTTCGCGCGGCGTCGGTCCGACCTGGAAAGGATTGACCGCTAGTGAAGTAACGCTTGCCGATGGACAGCGCATCGCGCGCGACCGCGCTTACCTCAGACGCGCCATCGCCGACCCCGACAGTGAAATCGTCGCCGGATACGCCAATGGCGTGATGGCCGGAGCGATGCCGGGCAAGACATTGAGCGCAACCGAGGTCGAAGCCTTGGTCTTGTTTTTAGAATCCTTATCGGATCAGGTGCTCTTGATGAACCATTTTTCCAGGACTATTGCCGCGATTTGCAGCCTTGCGCTGGTCTGCTGCGCTTCAAACCCCTCGTTGCCGCATGGCGCCACACCGACCGCTCCGGGAATATTGGCACCCGCCGGCAGCGATCCGACCGTGGCCGTGAACACCGAAACCGGCACCCGCTATGCCGTCTGGATACGACCCGCAAAAGACTCCAATCAGTTGGTCGTGGCCCGTTCGGATGAGGGCCAAAATTTCACCGACCCGGTCGTGGCCAGCGGTAGCGACACCGACATCGTGAGCGCTACGCTAAGCCCGGCGCAAGTGGCCGTCGGGCCCAAGGGCGAGGTCTATGTATTATACGAACGGCGCATAGCCTCCGGAATCTTCGAGCCCGGCCGCAGTATTCCTCGTTTGGCGCGTTCCAAGGACGGTGGCCAGAACTTCGAGGCGGCCGTCGATGTGGCCGCGGCCGACGGCGTTGAAACCAGCGCGGAGTCGTCCGGCCTGGCCGTTGCCTCCGATGGCGCGGTGATCGTCGCCTGGCTGGATCACCGCGAAGCCTTCGCGCGCGCCAAACTTCCCCATGATCAGCGTTCGGAGGACAAGCGCTGGCTGGATTCGGACGATCCGGAGGTAGACGTACGGCTATCGCGTTCCACCGACGGCGGGCGGAACTTCGGCCCGAGCGTATTGGTTGCGGACGGCGCGTCCAAGCGCAGCCGCATCGCGCTCAAATTCAGTCCCGACGGAAGGCATTACGACGCCTGGCGCGCAAAGCTAAACCAGTTCAAGGGATCCTACGACGCCGTGCGCGATGTGCTGGTCGCCTTTTCCGGCGATGGCGGTCTTTCCTGGTCTTCCCCGCTCAAGGTCCACGACGACCGATTCAAGGCCGGCGACTGTCCGCAGATCACCTGGGCATGGACAGCGATCGCAACGGGCGCCTGCATGTCGCTTGGTACAGGGGTGCCGGTGTCCGGCCTAGGATCTCCGAAGATCACGGCCTGAGTATTTCCGAGCCCTTGACATTGCTCACCGATGGCTGGGTGCCCTACGCGGACGTCAAACTGGCCATGGACCGCAACGACCAGGCCTGGGTCGCTTTCGAGGACCGCCGCGACGAAAGCGGCGAGCGCGTGGTGCTGACCCGGATCGATTCCCGAGGGACTCCGTCTCAATCGCGGTCATGGCCCGGCCAGGCTCCCGATCTGGCTGCGCATACCGATTCGATTACGCTGCCATGGATCTCCTCCGACGGCGCGGTCCAGGCGCTGCAAGTTGCGCCCAAATAGCCGGACGGTTGGTGACCGAAAATCAGGAGATGACGCACCAGAAGGTGCGACGCGACTGTAACGCGGACAATTAGCCAAACACACCCGGCCGCTACAAATCCCTATATCAAGTCATTGCGTTAACCATGTAAACACCGGTTCGCAAAACGCGAATGATGTACCTCGATTGAGCGGGACGTCGTTTGCAATCCGGTCTCGGATGTTTGGAAGGTAGTAGGATCCGAAAACCTTCTTCCCGGCATAGCCTTCTCGCATCTACGGACTATCGTGTGATTATCCGGTCTTCCGAAACGTTTTGGACGGGATGAATATCCGGTCCGGCTTGCAGAAGTGACGAAGGAACCCCAACGAAATCCTTACCAGAATGTAATGTTGGGGTTCGTACCTCACCGCAACCTACCGGGCTTCAGCAGGGTTCAAAACAATACACCGGCAAAACGGGAGTGACGGGGTAACATACCCCGTCACGCGGAAGGAAGAAGCGGGCAAGCCGAAGGGGTTTGTGTGGAATCCGACGACTAACAAGGATGAGTTGTTTTAAGGGGCATGGCTGGAAGATTCAAGCCAAGAGGGTTTACTGTGACTCTTGGCTTGAGGACTCGACCGATGCGCCTCACTTTGTTCGGCAACATCTTATCGCGTTTATTCCCTTTTTGGAGCCGGCTCAGATTCTGACTCCATATGATTTCCAATTATTTTTTATATTCTGTATTGCATGATCAAGCCAAGTTTCACAATTTTTTATTTGAGCACGTTCACGGAGATCAGTCATAATTTTTTTATATGATTCATCATCATTTTTTATACGGCCTGCCAGCTCAAGTTGACTGGGTAGATTATGCAGAAAATCAGCAATTCAAAAAAGCCAATATGCGGCTTTTCTTCGTAAGCAGTTATTCTAATATCTAAAAAGCCCGGAGGGTATTGCGTACGTAATGATAATATAATGTTGCCTCGATCCAGCGAGGTACATCTAGGTCACATTGTCCGAAATGTTCAAGTAAGGATTTGGCCAAAAATAACTTCCCGATATTAATTATCCTGAGGAAAAGCCCGGTAGTTCCAACGTGGAAGGTGCTCATCGAAAACGATCCTCATGTTTTCGATG
>JBOICY010000221.1:0-19206 GCA_050740335.1 Methylococcales bacterium
GGTTGGTCGCTTTCCCGTGTCAAGCAGGAAGGTGAAATGAATTGTGAGCAAACCAAGGAAGGGTACCATTGCCGAAGAAAGAATGCCGAACTGGAATGCCGGCAGGTCAGCGAATTCTTTCCTTGAAGAAAGGCTCGACTTCCGGCTGAATTTTCCGTGTTCGAGGCTTGGATTGCCGGGTCGTTGGCGCGGATCAATCGATGTTCTGAATGCGGCAGAACCGATTGACATGAGGCCGTCTGATCAATGTGAATCGGGGTTGTTGCCGCGCCAAGTATCAATGACATGGGTGTGCAACCCCTCGGTTTGCCCGATGGCAAGAAACCGTTTCTGACCATGATATAGGCCTGCGGTGATGGGATTTCCAATTCCTGGTCTTGCCAGATTTCCCTGGCGCGAACGAAATCAACTTCGTATTTCTCGAGGTTCTTTTTATCAGTATCCTAGGATGTGCCGGGGCACGAAGCGCATCATTCGCGATCAATGTGCCTCCTGCGCCGGCACATCCTATGTTTCTTTCCCTGTCGCGTCCCGCAAACCGTGGTCGATAGGCCCCGCTGAAGGCAGGGGCGGGAAAATGCGAGGCGACGACAAAACCCGAAACCCGATGCCGTCGCCGCGGCCGCTTGGGCCGTCCCCGCCGCGCACGGTGGAGCGCGCGAAGCCCCGATCGCAGACCCACGAGCCGCCGCGCAACACACGCCGGTCGCCGTTGGAATCGGCGCTGCTCACCTCGGGTTGATCGAATTTATTCCAACACCATTCCCAGACATTTCCGGAAAGGTCTTCGACACCGTAGAGGGATTGGCCGTGTGGATACAGTCCGACCGCGACGGTTTGTTCAAGATACCAGGGACCACTGTGACTCGATTTTTCGTCGACATTCGCGAAGCCCGACCGATATTCATCTCCCCAGGGATAGACCAAAGCCTTTTCACCCCGCGCCGCTCTCTCCCATTCCTGTTCGGTCGGCATCCGGATTTCATTCCCCAGTCTTGATGACAACCATCGGCAAAAAGCCACGGCTTCGTACCAATTCACATTGGTTTTCGGGCGGTTGGATTGCAGCCAGAGCGAAGCCTCCGGTTCCGGCTTGACCAGATCCTTCCACCAACGTTCGTCTTCATAACCGCCCGCATCGATAAAGGTCTGATACTGGCAATTGGTGAGCGGATATTTCGCGATGCGGAAAGGCGCCAAATCGAGCATTTGGTTGGCCTGATCAATAAAAGGCCCGCCCGGAATTTCCACCCAGGCGATGTCAGGGACCAGCAAAGGTTCCAAGCTCATATCAGCACAATCCCGGATAGGCGAACGATTCTTGCGAGGATCGGGTCTCGACCGGTGTTGCCGTAGCCATCGAATGTTTGTATTTCCGTTTTTGTGACTTCAGCGCTGCGGATACGAACGGCCATTCGTGCGCGTGAACGCATAAATCCGATTGATGAAATATTCTACTAGGCAGTCAATTTGAATCACATAAATCCGTCATTCCGGCAGGGATTGCCGGAATCCAGTTGCCAAGGACGGCCACTGCAGCGATCACATCCTTGTGTTCTGGACCCGGGCAATCCCTGCCGGGGTGACGGGGCATTGCAATTTAACATGACTGACTACTACCTTTTTTAAATACTCGGGATTCAAAACTGTGTATAAGTTTATGCTTTCGGACAAACCCGCGTGGTGAATCTTAATCGGTCCCTTTTCTCGTTAACTCCGGGAATCCGGTGGTCGTTCGTGAGAGGAATGAGGGAATCCATTGGTATCGGAGTAAATTTCGGATACCTGAGAAACTCGCTCCGGCGTCATGTTGGTCCATCCCGCCAGATGAAACCGGGTCACAGCCCCCCGCCATGATGCAAACAGCGCGGGATCGGTGGCTGCCAGGGAAAGCGGCGCATCCTGTTGGGCCAATCGGGCGATCTCCGCGAGCAATTCGAAGTCACGGCTCAGCACCGCTTTAGCCATTTCTCCCTTGAGCAGCGCTTCCAGGCCATCGGCATAGAGGCTACGTGAAGTCCTCGAAACCATTATTCTACCCCCCCGACACGAGTTTTACGATGACTAAATTCTCCCGCGCGATTTCCCGATCGTTGTGGTCGGGCAATTGCGCGATTATCTGCTCGATCTGGTGCATCCTGATCTTAGAGTGGCGAATCCACCAGACGATGTCGGCAACGTCATTTTCATTCGCGCGAACCAATTTTACGGCGGCTAGCACGGCAGGGGCTGGCATCACCACGGTCAGTTGTCCGTAGCGGCCAATGGTTTCCGTTTCAAATTCGCGTGGTAAGGCAACCAAACCCGGGCGTACGATCTGAATATAAATCGCGTCTGGATCAATTTCGCCGTTCGGGTCGTAGAGAATTCCAATCCGGGAACACGCTCTGGAAAGATCTCCAGCGTCGTAAACGGAACCCGGCTGCCAGACATCGATGTCTTGCGTCTGGCGCGCAGGCTGTCCACGCGAAATCGCAGGCGCGCTGCCAAAAACGCAAAGAGTTGTGGGATTGTAAAGCTCGTCACCGAGTTGTTGGAATACTTCTTCAACTTTCTTGCGATCGATCGCCACAGCTTCCTCCAATGTCTGTTTTCGATTCGTAATATAGTCGCCAACCAGAGTTCATGCGGAAACACCCTTCGCCGGGATGTTTCCGTGGCGCTTCCTGAGCCGGATTAGTTTTTGCCCGTTTCCGAACGAAAACGAACTATCCGAGTTCCCTTAGTCGACTCGGAAATTAAACCAGTGGTTCAAAGGAGCGATCGAATCAATCTACGGCGATTGACCCCGGTTTCCAGACCGGGACACTTCGTCGATCAATAGCTACTATACTCATGAGATTCCGGTGACAAAGCTGGTTTCATCCCGGCTTCCATCGGTTTCCTTTACACTAATCGACATTCTCAACAACATTCAAAAGGAATTCTATGATCTTCTGGCGCGTTAAGACTCTCGACTCAATCCTGGCCACGGCCGAAAAAAAGAGCCTGCACAGGTCTCTGGAAGCCTGGCATCTGACCTTGCTGGGTGTCGGCGCGATTATCGGGACCGGTATCTTCGTGTTGACCGCCGAGGCCGCGCAAAAGGCCGGGCCCGGGATGATGATTTCCTTCGTCATCGCGGGATTCGTCTGTGCAGTGGCGGCGCTCTGCTATTCCGAACTCGCCTCGATGGTACCGGTGTCCGGCTCCGCCTATACTTATTCCTACGCGGTGCTGGGCGAACTGGTGGCCTGGCTCGTGGGTTGGGCCTTGATCCTGGAATATGCCGTCGCGGCGAGCGCCGTCGCGGTGGGCTGGTCCGGGTATTTCGCGGGCCTGCTCAATAATTCCCTGGGAATCGAGATTCCGGCGGCCCTGGCGAACGGACCTTATGCCGGCGGGATCATCAACCTGCCGGCGGTCGTCGTCTGTGTGCTGGTTTCCGGGTTGCTGGTCATCGGTACCAAGGAAAGCGCGACCTTCAACGCGGTGCTGGTCGCGGTCAAGATTACGGCCTTGACGGTTTTCGTCGTGCTCGCGCTGCCGGTCCTCGATACCCGGAATTTCCAGCCGTTTTTGCCTCAGGGCGGTTCGGGCGTGGTGGCCGCCGCCTCATCGATCTTCTTCGCCTATGTCGGTTTTGACGCGGTCTCGACGGCCGCCGAGGAAACCCGGAATCCGCAGCGCAACGTACCGATCGGTTTGATCGGCTCGCTCGCGATTTGTACTGTTTTTTATCTATTGGTATCGGCGGGTGCGATCGGCGCGGTGGGTGCTCAGCCGGTCATGGATCCGGCCGGCGCCAGTTTTCCGCCCGGGTCGAAGGCACTCGCCGAACAATGCCAGTCGCTCGCGGCGGCCGGTTCGCAACCCTTGGTCTGTTCGCGGGAGGCATTGGCCCAGGTGCTTCGCCAGATTGGCTGGGAGAAGATCGGTAATTTAATCGGCCTCGCGGCCTTCCTGGCATTGCCCTCGGTCGTTCTCATGATGCTCTTCGGTCAGACCCGGATTTTTTTTGTGATGGCCCGCGATGGACTGTTGCCGGAAGTCTTGAGCCGGGTGCATGAGCGCTTCAAGACTCCGCATATCGTCACCGTGGTCACCGGGGTTGCCGTCACCATCGCGGCGGCCTTTTTGCCGGTCGGCAAGCTGGCCGACATCTCCAACTCCGGCACCCTGTTCGCGTTCATGGTCGTGGCCTTCGCGGTCATGATTTTGCGGGCCAGGGACCCGGATCGGATCCGTCCGTTCCGGACCCCGGCCATTTGGCTGGTCGGGCCTTTGGCCGTGTTTGGCTGCGTGGTCCTGTTTTTGTTCCTGCCGATGCATGCCAAGCTGGTATTCCCGATCTGGGCGGCGCTTGGATTGGTATTCTATTTCCTGTATGGTTACCGCAAGAGCCATGTCGCGCTCGGTCTCGTGACCCCCGCCGGTGGCGAGGAACTCCTCGGCGAGATCCATTCCCTGGTTGATTATGGCACAGATTGCTCCGGGGAGCGGGATTGAGGGAGGGTTGGTTGGTGGAAGCCAATATGCGGGTCCAGATTGACTTGCCTAATCCAACCTGCATCGCCCGCAGGAATTGCCGATCTGCGGGGTACGAGGAGTGAGCGCCTGCCGACCGTGATCCTGAACTGCCATCCGATCACACCCTGTGCGTTCGTCCGCCGCTTCGAGGCGGAAGTTGAGCGGCTGTCCGGGGACGAACTCCGGTTGCGCTATGTGATCCGGGGCGACATCTCGAGATTGTGTTTTCCGGTGCAAACAGAACCCCGCCAGAGTACCGGACTTTGGCGGCATGCTTGCTGCGAAGCCTTCCTGAACGCCGGCCAGCAGTACCTGACTCTGGAGAGGATTCGAGCGAGCCAGATAGGTTGGTCATAAGCACAACATCCTGCACAGTGGTACAGATCCGCCGTTTCGGCTACCTGGCTCGAGCCGGTCGTCTTTACTTGTTCTTGCAGATTCCCGGACAATCGGCGCCGCCGCGGGTGGGATCACAGTCGTCACTCGGATCATCCACACACACTTGCGCTTCGGGGCATGGGATTCCCGCGATTCCGCCACAGGCTTGTGGCTTCGGGGGGGCGCATTGGCCCGGGTGGTCGATGGAAACCCCCACGCTCGCGGCTGCGCAGGCGTTGCCGTAGGTCTTACCATCGCATCCGCAAACCGGCTTGAACTCGCGGGTACATCGGGTCGGCTTGGTCTTGCAAGTCCCTTCCGCATCGGCCACTTTGCACTGTCCGACACCGAAGTCGCAATATTGATCGGCGGGACAGGTCAGTCCCTGGATGGTACCGCACCCCGTGGAATCGGACGGTGGAGTTGGGCTTGACTTGTCATCACATCCGTTAAGAAAAACAATCATGCAGCAAGTCATGAAGAACAGGGTGTATTTTTTCATGGGATAACCTCCATAGCGATCTCCCGATCGGATCAAAAGAAGGCGGGCATTCATTCCATGCCCGCCACTTTCCTGAACGATCGCGACTTATCGCGATCAATCATGCGTGATTTAATCAAACAACAGGGCGCTTGTCCACTCGGTTCGGATTCGCATAAATTCGGATTGCATTTCACGACCCTTAGCCGTGCAGTCAAGACATGTGAAAAGGAACGCAACAAAGATCGACCTGACCCCATGGCTTCTTCGTTTTATGGCAGATCAAAACCCTCCTGATCCTCCGGTAGACCCGCTTGCTCAAATAGATCGGGACCAAGCTCGGAAGTTACGGGACCTTTACACGGCAAGCTCGTGACCTGTTTGTGATCCCTTTCCACTACGACGCCCGCTTTCTCGCCCCATCCGCGGCCAAGAGCCGTATACACCACATAGGCGTACTGATCGCGTTGAAACCTGATATAAGCCCCGCCCCCTCCTGCGAACGTCAGTGTTCTCGCCCGCACGTTGTTACCGGGATGCACTTTTTTGTCAGGGTACAGGAGGTCGGGCGCACCTTTAGGCCCAAACCGGTATTGTAGATATTGGCTGCTGGTTGATGCCGTTTTTGAACCACACACGGATATGATTTTCTTTCCGGTATTGCAGGAAAACATAATCGTTTCGTCCGCTGCGCAATGGGATTCGGCGGCACCCACCGGAAATCCAGAACAACACCCTATAAGGGTGAGAATAGCCATAGTTAGCTTCATGGTTTTATGATTCCGGCATTAGGCGCAGGGTTGGCACCATGCGAACCAGTCCCCTGCTGGGCTTTATTCCCTCACTGGCAATTTGTCGAAAAGGCGAGCCACCTCAGTCGATCAGATGTATTCCTTTGTTGAAGGTATCTTCAAATCTATCCAAGCCATGGCTCCCGCCGTTTACCAATTTCCTCGCCTTCGCGAGATCATTTTTGGCGAGTGCTTTGCGAATATCGCTTTCCTGATCTTTCAGGAACTTGGCCAGTAATTCCGCCGCAATCGCCGGATCGTTGGCTTTTTCAGGGTGAAGGAGAAGCTCATCGCCCGACCCTATTTTTGCGCTGTACTTCCCGTAGTTGAAACGGCCCGTTAACTGTATGAACCCACGGCCCTTGAAACTCTCCCCATCGGGACGGCCCTTGTTCCCCAGGTCCCTACGGTTGTCGTACTTGTCAAAGGGGTGTCCGCCGGACGAGGTGTTGAATATCGACTTGAATTCGCTGATCGGTTCAAAACCCTCCGTCTCTGCTCGTATTGTCCCCAAAGCCATCAGGATCATATTCTTATCCGCCAAACCCTCGTTATGCAGCGCCTCCAGAAGAGGAGGCAAATATTTAACGATATTCCGCTGAGGCGTCGTCTTGGGGAACATTTTGGCGACAATATCGACGGTCACTCCGGCAACTTCAAAGGCTTCCGGTGCGATGTCCGCTTCGACAAGTGCTGGCTTCAATCCCAATGCTGCCAGGGTATCTTCACGGGCGATTCCATCCGCCGTTAATCCAGCGCTTTTCTGGAAGGCTATTACGGCCATTTCCGTATTGGGGCCGAATTCTCCGTCGATCATACCCGGATCGAAACCCTTCGCCTTCAACGCCTCCTGCAGCTCGGTAACTTCAGGACCGAATGACCTCTGTTTTAGATTTGACATGGTGATTCCTCATGACAATTAAGGTTGAATAACCCGACAACAATCCCACATAAGCTGGTAGTCACACCATCGTGCGCCCTGTCGCAAGGCTGCCGGTTGCTCCCGGGGTGGCAACCACGACCTTTCCGCGACGACCTGTTACGAAGCTGAGTAGGCAGTCCCGCCACCCGCCGCGCAGCGGCGGTGAGGGTGATCGGCGAACAGCCGTCGTATAGAAGAGACAAGGATTTCGAAAGGATTGCGGAATCGATTACTTGACAAGATCGGTCCAACGATCCATCCATGGATCGTTCGAAATTTCTTTAGAGATGTTCTCCAGGTACCGATCCCGCGCCGAAAAACAGCGCCCTGATTATGAAGGTGTAGTCACCCTCGACCGTCATCAGGCCGATCAACACCAGCAGTGCCAATGGCGGCAGCAGAATGGCACACATCAGGGCCAGCTTTTCCCAGGCCATGTGCATGAATATCGCGACGATAAAACCCGCTTTCAACAGCATGAATACGATGATCAGAATCCATCTCAGATAACCGTGGAACCCGAAATAGTCCACCAGGTAGGAACATGTGCTCAATACGAAGAGCAATAACCAGACTTTCAGATATAGACCGATTGGATGTTGTTGACCTTCTACATGTTCCATCGTATTCACCCTACCAGAGATAAAAGAATGCAAAGATAAAGACCCAGACCAGATCGACGAAATGCCAGTAGAGGCCTGCGATCTCGACAATCTCGTATTTGGTCTGTTCATAGTGGCCTCTCCAGACCTTCCAGGCCACGATACTCAGATAAATCACCCCAACCGACACATGCAGGCCGTGAAATCCGGTGACCATGAAGAATGTCGAGCCGAATTGCGCGGCGCCCATCGGATTAGCCCAGGGGCGCACACCTTCTTCGACGATCAGTTTGGTCCATTCGAAGGCCTGCATTCCGACGAAGGTTGCGCCGAACATTCCGGTGATGATCATCAGGATCGCGGTCTTGCCCCGGTCACGCCGGTAACCGAAATTCACCGCCATCGCCATGGTTCCGCTGCTGGTGATCAGGATGAAGGTCATGATCGCGATCAGTATCAAAGGAATATGGTGCCCCGCGATGGTCAAGGCAAAGACTTCACTGGGGATCGGCCAGGGCACCGTGGTCGAAATCCGGACCGTCATGTAACTGGTCAAGAAACAGGTGAAGATGAAGGTGTCGCTGACGAGGAAGATCCACATCATCGCCTTGCCCCAGGGGACGTTTTTGAAAACATCGATGTCCGAACCCCAGTCGTTGGAAATGTCTTGCAGACTATTCGTAACGGCGGTGCGCAAATTCTCCGTTGTGGAAAGCATCGCGGCGGTACTCGCCTGTGAACTTCGTGTCATGTTTTTAATCCTGTCTATGTCGATAACATCAAGCAATAAAAAATCAGCCACACCACAAGCAAATAATGCCAGTAAACAGCACACAGATCGATATTGATCCCGATCCGAAGCAGCGAGTTGCCGTGGATGAAACGGACGAAAGTTTTCAACCAGGCGACAAGGCCACCGACTAAATGTAGCCCATGGATCAGGGTTATGAGATAGAAAAAACTGGTTGCAGGATTGCCTGCCAGCAAGTAGCCCGAACTTCGAATCTGCTGCCAGGCGATCAGCTGCCCAGCGAGAAACAGGCCGGTCAGGATACCCGCTGCGAGCATCGCGTTTCGCACTCCGCTAAACGCCCCGTGGCCCCAAGCAATCTTTGCCCATTGCAGCGAGGCACTGCTGAGCATCAGAAATCCGGTATTCAGCCAGAGGATACCGGGTTCCGGCAGAGGGTGCCAGTCCGTGATCTGCATGCGCGAGGTATAAGCCACCAGCAGCAGGAAAAATAACATGGTCACGACCACCAGAATCACCCCTAAACCGAATTTCGGTTTCGGCAGGGCGATCAAACCCGCGGGATCGAGCTCGTCCGGAATCCCTGCGACAGGCATCCAGGATTTCGATTTTCCCTGTTTCATCAATGATCAGGCCTTGCTGCCCCCGGCGAGCGGTGCCTCTGGAATTTGGCCCGGCATATCCGGCGCACCGGCGGTGGTTGGCTGGGTCTGCGGAATGAAGTCCTGGCTCGCGCCGGGTACATTGTAATCATAGGGCCAGCGGTAAACGCTCGGAAGCTTCGGCCCCCAGTTGCCGTGGACCGGCGGCGTCTGCGGAGTCTGCCATTCCAGCGAGTTGGCTTTCCAGGGATTCGGTCCGGCAACCCGGCCGTTCCGGTAACTCCAGTACAGGTTGTAAAGGAAAATAAATTGAGCGACCCCGACCATCAGTGCCGAAATGGTGATGAAGGCGTTCAGGTCCTGCGCCGATTCCGGTATGAATTCATAACCGTCATAGGCATAGTAGCGACGCGGCATGCCCACGAATCCTAGGTAGTGCATCGGAAAGTAAATCGCATAGGTGCCGAGAAAAGTAAACCAGAAATGGATCTGGCCCCAGGTATCGTTCAGCATTCTCCCGGTAATTTTCGGATACCAGTGATAGATGCCACCGAAAACCACAAGAATCGGAGAAACCCCCATGACCATGTGGAAGTGGGCAACCACGAAATAGGTATCCGAAAGCGGCAGGTCGATCGTCACATTGCCCAGAAACAGTCCGGTCAAGCCACCGATCGCAAAGCTGCTCACGAAAGCGATACTGAACAGCATCGGAACGGTCAGATGAATGTCGCCACGCCACAGCGTGAGCACCCAGTTATACACCTTGATCGCAGTCGGCACGGCGATGACCAGGGTCGTGGTGGCGAAGAAAAACCCGAAATAGGGATTCATGCCGCTCACATACATATGGTGAGCCCAAACGATGAAACTCAGCACACCGATAATCACGATGGCCCAGACCATGATCCGGTAACCGAATATATTCTTACGGGAATGGACACTGATCAGATCCGACACGATTCCGAAGGCCGGCAAGGCCACGATATAAACCTCGGGATGGCCGAAAAACCAGAAGATATGCTGGAACAGAATCGGGCTTCCGCCCGCATAGTCAAGGTGTCGTCCCATCGAAACCACCGCCGGCATGAAAAAGCTGCTCCCGAGCAGCCGGTCGAACAGCATCATGACCGCACCGACGAACAGGGCCGGGAAGGCCAGCAGAGCCAGTACCGTCGCCATCAAAATTCCCCAGACCGACAAGGGCAAACGCATCATCGTCATGCCCCGGGTGCGGGCCTGCAAGACGGTCGTGACATAATTCAAGCCGCCCATGGTCGCGGCAACAATGAACAGCGCGAGCGAGACGAGCATCAATACGATACCGGCCCCGGACCCCGGAGTTCCGGGCAAAATTGCCTGCGGCGGGTAAAGTGTCCAGCCGGCGCCGGTCGGACCGCCCGGAACCAGGAGACTGGCAAGAAGGACCAGCACCGACAGAAAGTAGGCCCAATAACTCAGCATGTTCACGAAGGGGAAGACCATATCGCGCGCGCCGACCATCAGGGGAATCAGGAAATTCCCGAATCCACCCAGAAAGATCGCCGTCAGCAGATAGATCACCATGATCATGCCGTGCATGGTCACCAACTGGTAATAGGTGCTCGGATCGATAAAGGAAAAAGTCCCCGGAAAACCCAGCTGCAGGCGCATCAGCCAGGACATTACGAGTGCTACCATCCCGACCGCGACGGCGGTCATCGTATATTGGATTGCAATCACTTTATGGTCCTGACTGAACACATATTTGGTCCAGTAACTCGTTGGATCGTGAAGCGCTAAGGCTTCTTGATAGGGTACGTTGGTCATCGAAATCCCCTTGCTCGCTACCTGTTAATTAGTTCGTGTTGTACAAATCGTGGTCGTAGTGGACAGTCCCCGCCTCTGCTCAGCCAGAGCCCAGTGACTTGGTATACGCCACCAGCGCATCCAGCTGATCGCCGCTCAGTGTATAGGGAGGCATGATGGGCGAATAGCCATGGATTACCGTGGCGCCCGGATCCAGGATGGATTCCTTGAAGAAGGCCTCGTCGACCACTACGCTGCCGCCATCGACAAGCTTTTCTTCCCTGCCGAACAGACCTTTCCAAGTCGGGCCGGTGCTTGGGCTCCCATCAATTGTATGGCAACCCAGACAGCCCTGCTGTTCGGCGATCTGGCGTCCGGTCTCAACGGCTCCGGACGCGCCGCCGGAACCCTGCTCGTCACGGTCCGACAGGGAACGCATATAATCAACCAGGGCTTTTACATCTTCCTCGGAAAGCTGGTAGGGCGGCATGATCGCGGCAAAACCTTTTACGAGTGAAGCACTCGGAGTTGCAATCGCTTCCCTGAGATAAGCCTCGTCGACAACCACCGTGCTGCCATCCTCCAAGGTTTCTGTTTTACCAAAAAGACTTTTCCAGGTTGGCCCCGCACCGGCCGTGCCGTCCACACTGTGGCATCCGATGCAACCGTGTTTCTGCGCCACTTCAAGCCCCTTGCCCGCGGATCCACCGCCGGCCCCGGACGGTCCTTTAGCAACGGTTTGGGAAAAAATCGGTTGGCCGCTCAGCCACTGTTGAAAATCATCAGGTTCATCGACAATTACAAAACTACGCATCGTGTGGTGGCCGATACCGCAGTATTCGGCACAGGCGCTGTCGAACTTCCCGACACGGGTCGGAGTAAACCAGAAACTGGAAATAGCCCCGGGGATCGCATCCATTTTCGCGCGAAAATGGGGAACGTAAAAATCATGCAGTACATCTTTCGAGCGCAGTAAAATTTGAATCGGTTGATTGATCGGCAGATGCAGTTCACCGGAGGCAATCACCACGTCATCCTGGGCGTTCGGATCATCCGCGTCGAGACCGAAGGGATTGGCGATGCTGACGAATCGGGCTTCACTGTTTCCCAGAATTGCATCGCTTCCCGGGAAGCGGTAAGCCCATTGCCATTGCTTGCCAAGGACTTCGATCACCGAGGCCTCTTCGGGGGCATGTACAAAATCGCCGTATACAATCAGCCCGGGAGCCAGCATGATGACCACGCCAATCGTTGTCAATATCGTGAGCCACCATTCGAGCTTTTTGTTTTCCGGTTCGTATTTCGCCTTTCTGCCTTCTTTGTGCCGAAAGCGAATTACCGCATAGGCCATAAACAGGTTGATTGCGATGAAGACCGCCCCGGTCACCCAAAAGGTGATCATCAAGGTATCGTCCATCTCGCTCCAGTTGGACGCCAGCGGCGTGATCCACCAAGGACTCCAGAAATGGAATACAACTGAACCAATAACAAGTAATATCAATACGATTGCTATAGCCATACCCGATCAAACGCTCCCTTCAAGCTCTTGAAAGAACCTTAAATGAACAATTATTTACGGCGAAAACAAGTTTGCAAGCAAATTTTCAGGAAATTCACCTGGATCAGCTACGAAGGAGCATAGAATTGCGCCGCGTTGAGGGCTGATGACCATTTCCGGGGAGTAAAACCGCGCGGCTCGCATTATTCTCCCGGGAAGACTTGCCAAACACACGGATCCGGTGTTTATCTTGTCCAATACCCCTAAGTCCGGTCCTATCGCTGAAACGGATCGGCGGAGCCACGAATCGATCGATTTGCTGCTTCAACTCCCCTCTAAATCTCGAAAGGCAAAACCCTTCAATTACACGCACACCAAACTTCACACACCTGTCAATCTGTCTTAATTGAACCCGAACCCAGATCATTAGCGGCACTCGGTTTTGTTATTTTAGTCAAAAATGCCGCAAGCGATCGGTGATTGGTTCATCCGCCGTCCCGAAATGGTTTTCCAGGATAACCCGGTGGATCGTCAATCCATTCGCCCGGCTGCATCGTATAGCATTTGTCTATCCATCTCAAGTCAAACCGTGCCAAAAATTGTTACTTCGTAGCGCGGGTCCGCCTGATCATTACCCGATGATTGCCTCGGATGATTGGATTCGCCGCGGCTTTGTTTATAATCGCCTTCCATGACGCGTATAATCCTAGACGAATCCTCGTTAATAGCCCTGGGCCAGGAAGTCATCGATATTGAAGCCCGGGCGGTCGCCGCGTTGAAGGATCGGATCGACCCCGATTTCGTCAAGGCTTGCCGGTACCTGCTGGACTGTCGCGGCAGAATCGTGGTGACCGGGATGGGGAAATCCGGCCATATCGGCGGCAAAATCGCCGCGACGCTCGCGAGTACCGGAAGCCCCGCGTTTTTCGTTCATCCCGGCGAAGCCGGACACGGCGACCTGGGTATGATCACGCGGGAGGATACGGTACTGGCCCTGTCCAATTCGGGCGAAACTCCGGAAATTCTGACCATCCTGCCGATGCTCAAGCGGCTCGCAATTCCACTGGTGGCGATGACCGGCAACCGGGAATCGACATTGGCCCGGGAAGCCTCCGTGCATCTCGATGTGAAGGTTGTTCAAGAAGCCTGTCCGCTCGGACTCGCCCCGACCTCGAGCACCACCGCGGCATTGGTCATGGGGGATGCCCTGGCGGTATCGCTGCTCAAGTCCAAGGGTTTTACCCGCGACGATTTTGCGCGCTCCCACCCGGGCGGAAACCTGGGCAAACGGCTATTATTGAAGACCGGGGATTTGATGCACACCGGATCGGAACTGCCCTGGGTCGCAGAACAGGCCCTGATTCGTGAAGCCCTGATCGAAATGACCGCAAAAAAGCTGGGCATGACCGCGATCGTCGACGCGCACAGCATCGTCAAAGGAATCTTTACAGACGGAGACCTGCGCAGAATGTTCGATAAAAACGAATGCAACATCTATACAACATGCATCCAGGAAGTGATGACCGCAAACTGCGCAACCATTGACCCCGGGATGATGGCGGCGGAGGCATTGCAAAAGATGGAACAGAAAAAAATCACCGTTCTTCTGGTTACCGACCCGGAAAACCGCTTGATCGGCGCGTTGCACATGCATGATCTTTTGATGGCCGGGGTTGTGTAAGCCCGGAATCGAGAAATCGGCGCCGGAATTTCCCGGTTTGCCGTCACACGTTACAATGAAATGCTCCCGATGCCCGACCTTAATTTCCGAGTCGATCAGTGCCGGCACATGAATCGTTCCCGAACCCGATGTCCGCTTGCAAGCCCGAAAACATGCAGGAAATAATTGAGAAGGCCAAACTGATCCGTTTGGTCATCTTCGATGTGGACGGAGTCCTGACCGATGGCAAGCTGATTTTCGATGAATCGGGCCGTGAGTACAAATGCTTCAACACCAAAGACGGTCACGGAATTAAAATGCTGCGCAATAGCGGCGTCGAAACGGCGGTCATCTCCGGACGGGATTCCCGAGCCGTTTCCCTGCGCATGGCAAGCCTCGGCGTAACGCATGTATTTCAGGGCCAGGACGATAAAAGGGCTGCGTTTGACGAACTCTGTGAAAGGTTGTCCGTGAGCCCCGAGCAAGTGGCCTGTGTCGGCGATGATCTGCCGGACCTTCCTTTGTTCGCCCGGGCCGGTCTTGCGATCGCGGTCGCGGATGCCCATTTTGCGGTTCGGCAACATGCCGATTGGTGTACTTCGCTGCCCGGCGGCTCTGGCGCGGCTCGCGAAGTCTGCGATCTGGTCATGAAGGCACAGCAGACACTCGATTCCTCGATCGACGCCTATGTAATCGCTTGACAGTGACTCGAGCGGATGACCAAACAACTGTGGATGTATCTGGCCCTGACTGTTTTTGCCCTGCTGAGTTGGTTCGCGGCCGACTGGTTGGCGCCCCAACCGAAAAAGATCCAAGCCCGGACCGGCCACCGTCCCGACTCTTTCAGTAAGAAATTCACCAAAATCACCATGACCGAAGAAGGCAAGCCGAAAAACAAACTGATCGCCGAATCCATGGTGCATTTCAAGGATGACGACACCACCGAACTGGAAAAACCGGTGTTCACCAATTTCAGCACGGATGGCCCTCCCTGGGTAGTCCACTCGGATAAAGGCTTCATCAGTTCCGCGGGAGAAACGATATTGCTCGGCGGGAAGGTATGGATTACTCGAGACGCCGCACCCGGAATCGAGCCGGTCACGATCAACACCGAAAACCTCAGGATCAAACCGAAAACCGATTATGCCGAAACCGACCAATTCGCGGAACTGATCAGCAACCGGAATCGAATCAGCGGAATCGGCTTATCCCTCTATTTTGGCGAACATAAACGAATTACACTGCATTCCAATGTCAGAGGAATCTACGATGCGCGCTAAGGCAAGTCTGTGCCTGGCCTTGATTCTTGGCTTCACAGCGCCCGCCCGGTGTGTTGAAAGCGACTCCGGTCAACCGATCTATATCGAAGCCGACGGAGCCACCTACGACGATAATACCGGTGTCAGCGTCTATACCGGAAGCGTGGAAGTCACTCAGGGCAGCATGTGGCTCAAATCGGATAAACTGGTCGTTTACACCCAGGAACGCAAACCCTATAAATACGTTGCGACCGGCGACCCGGTAACCTGGAAGCAAAGTCCCAACACCGGGGCGGAAGATCTATACGGCCGTTCCCTGACCCTTCAATATTATACCGATACGGAGCTTATGGTGATGATTGAAAAAGCAGTGGTCCGGCAGGGCAAAGACACCTACGCCAGTGAACGGATAGAATATGATAAGAAAAATGCGATCGTAAAAGCCGGTCAGGCATCCTCGAACGGAAAGCGGGTTCACATCATCCTGCATCCAAAAGAAGAAAAAGCAAAGTAACCATGACGCTCTTGTCTGCCCGGGATCTCAAAAAGCGATATCACAACCGTTGGGTCGTCGATGGCGTTTCGCTGAACATCAACAGCGGTGAAATCGTCGGTCTGCTCGGCCCGAACGGCGCCGGGAAAACCACCAGTTTTTACATGATCGTCGGTCTGATCAAGACTGAATTCGGACGAATCTCGATCGATCATTTCGACATCACCCGACTGCCGATTCACGCGCGCGCGCAATTGGGGATCGGGTATCTGCCCCAGGAACCGTCGATCTTTCGCAAATTGAATGTGGTGGACAATCTCCGCGCGGTGCTCGAAATCAGAAAGGATATCAGCCGGGGGCAGAAAGAATTGATGGTCGAAGAGCTATTGCATGAATTCGGCATCAACCATTTACGCCTGCAGCCGGCTCTGGGGCTGTCCGGAGGCGAACGCAGGCGGGTCGAAATTGCCCGCGCGCTGGCTTCGGAGCCTCACTTCATCCTGCTCGACGAACCCTTCGCCGGAGTCGATCCGCTTTCGATTATCGATATCCAGAAGATCATCCGCCATTTGCGCGAAAGGGGTATCGGAATCCTGATCACCGAACACAACGTCCGGGAGACCTTGGGTACGTGTGACCGCGCCTATATACTCAACGAAGGCAAGGTCATCGCGGAAGGCACTCCCGATACCATTCTCGATAATCAACAGGTCAGACAGGTTTATCTCGGCGAGAATTTTAATATGTGAACCCCTCGGGTTGCCAATTACTCACCCGATTCCGGACGATTGCGCTAAAATAGAGTTGGTGCAAGGCGGTTCCCAACCGCTCGTGTTACGTGGAAGTCAAATGTGGAAGTCAAATAAAGATCGGTAATCTCGAATTCAATTCGATGAAACAGTCGTTACAGTTACGCCTCAGCCAGCAACTTACCATGACCCCGCAATTGCAGCAGGCGATTCGTCTGTTGCAATTGTCGACTCTGGATCTGCATCAGGAAATCCAACAAGTCCTCGATTCGAACCTGATGCTGGAAATCGCGGAAGACGAACCCGGCCAGGGTGACGAAGTCCCGGAAGAAAAACGATCAGCCCTCAGGGAAACCACGAGCGAAGGCTCGCAGACCGATATCCCCGATGAACTCCCGGTCGATTCCTCGTGGGAGGATGTTTATGACAACGTCCAAGCTTCCAGTTCTTCGACAACGCCCGCGGAAACTCAGGATTTCGAGACGTACCGCTGTAGTGCTCCGACTCTGACCGAACACCTTTTATGGCAGATGGAACTCGCGAAATTTTCCGAGCAGGATCGCGCCATCGCGATCGCGATCATTGACTCGATCAATCCCGAGGGTTACCTGGCTTCGACAATCGAAGATATCCACCTCGGTTTATTGAACCAGATGGAAGGGCTTGAAATTGAGGAAGTTCGGGCCGTGCTGCACAGTGTCCAGAATTTCGATCCGCCCGGCGTGGCCGCGGCGGATCTCGGCGATTGCTTGAGAATTCAATTGTGCCAGCTACCCGATGATATCCAATGGAAGCACACCGCGATCGAACTGGTCACGCATTTTCTCGATCAGCTCGCCGCACAAAACCAGCCCCGCCTGAAACGCCTTCTGAATCTGAGCGATCAGGAACTCGATCAGGTGATTGTGTTGATCCGGTCACTGAATCCGCGGCCCGGAAGCGCTATCGAAAACCAAGAATCCCAATATGTGATTCCCGACGTTTTTGTCGCCAGGTACAAAGACCGATGGCAGGTTTCGCTGAATCCGGACATCGCACCCAAGCTGCGCGTAAATCCTTACTACTCGGGAATGATCAAACGAGCCGACAACAGTGCCGACAATGCCTGTCTCAGGAATCACCTGCAGGAAGCGCGCTGGTTTCTGAAAAGCCTGCAAAGCCGGAGCGATACTCTGCTCAAAGTCGCGCGCTGTATCGTCGAACGCCAGCGGGATTTTCTCGAACATGGTCCGATCGCAATGAAACCGATGGTGCTGCGCGATGTCGCGGAGGAAGTCGAAATGCACGAATCGACGATTTCCAGGGTGACCACACAGAAGTACATGCATACTCCGAAAGGTATCTACGAATTTAAGTATTTTTTCTCTAGCCATGTATCCACCAATAGCGGCGGTGAATGTTCATCGACCGCGATTCGCGCGTTCGTTCAGGAGTTGATCGACAACGAGTCTCATGCCAAGCCCTTGAGCGACCAAAAAATATCACTGCTGCTGCAAGACAAGGGAATCAATGTCGCGCGCCGCACGATCGCCAAATACCGGGAGGCGATGTTCATCCCTCCTTCCAATGAACGGAAGCGCATTTTGTGACAGGCGCGATAGCTCTCGTCACACCCTGGCGATTAGGATAAGCTATCATCAGTAGACCATGATACTTCCGGAATTTTATGTGCATCGGGATGATGTCAGGATCCCGTCAATTAGTAAGGCCTGTGGGCGATCGGCTCTCGGAAAATGCGCCAGGAATTCTCGGTCGCGCCGGGGTATTCGCATCGGGGGCGACGACTTAACAATTTTATCGGCCTCTTAGGAGACTCTAAACATGCAAATCAGTGTAACGGGACACCATATCGACATTACCGACGCATTAAAAAACTATGTCGAATCCAAGTTCGAGCGGCTCGAAAGGCACATTGACCATGTGACCGACGTTCACGTCATTCTGGGTGTCGAAAAAATAATCAAGAAGGCGGAAGCGACCGTACAGATCAGCGGCGCAAAGCTTTTTGCCGAAGACCACCAGGAAGACATGTATGCCGCGATCGACAGCCTGGTCGATAAACTCGACCGGCAGGTCCGTAAACACAAGGAAAAAACCGCGAATCATCACCGCTAGAGTCGTCGATCTGTTTTCTTAGGGATTCAAATTTCGATTCCCCCTGCTTTCGGGCCGGGGGAGTTTATTCATACAACCGGAGAAGGAATGGACAGCCGAATAATTTCGTAACCAACGTTTCGCTTTCTGAATTACCACCCGGGACGCTGTTCCCAATCAAACTCAGGGTTCGACGCACTGAAGCATGAAGCTCATTATCGTCAGCGGCTTATCGGGATCGGGCAAGAGTATCGCTCTGGACACGCTCGAGGACTGCGGCTATTACTGTATCGACAACCTGCCGGTCGCTCTGGTGGAGAAACTGATCGAACAGGTGATCGGGGCGGAAGACCAGACCTACCAGAAAATTGCGATCGGCATCGACTCGCGCACGGACAGTAAAAGCCTCGCGAACTTTCCGGAAACCCTGTCGTTGATGAAAAATCTCAACATCGATTACGAGATCCTGTTTCTGCAGGCCGATCAGAAAACTCTGTTAAAACGCTTCAGCGAAACGCGCCGCAAGCATCCCTTGACCAACGCCAACCTTTCGCTCGCGGAGGCGATCCATTTCGAGCGGCAACTGCTCGAGCCCGTAATCGATCACGCGGACCTGATCATCGATACCA
>JBOICY010000222.1:0-2416 GCA_050740335.1 Methylococcales bacterium
GAGTTTCGTCCACAGATCATACTTGGCCATATTTTGCCAGCCGAGTTTCGTTTGATCGGCTGTGCGAAATTTCCCAAACGCCATCTGCCCGTTCAGCCTTCCGCGCTCGCATGCCGTGCGCAGGCTGCGCAACGGCGAACGTGCTGCTTGATCGTCTTTGTGATCGAGTTCTTGAGACTTCCGAACCAAGAATTCGAGGCCTTGCTCGCCCAGAACCCGGTAAGGACGGCCAGTGAGCAGCAGGGTTTCCGTTTTGCCGTTGACGGTATACTGGATCCTATCGCTTTTCCGTCTGGCTTGCGCCACACCCTCGAACCAGGATTGGGTGACCACCTGCCAATCGATCACCGAATTTTTTTCGCCGTTCTGCGCCAACGATCGGTAAAGCCGCTTCGCGCTGGACGCCAGACTCTCGGCGAGTTCGTGCAGCCGATGCAGTGGATAGGTTTTCTGTACGATGGCGACGCCGATCGCCACGTCGAGCGGCGCACCGTCGGCCAGATTGTACTTTTGTAACTCGGCCGCGTAGTGGACCGAGAAATTCAAGGCCCTGTCAGCGCGGCAAATCAGCAACAGGTCGTCGCCGCCGAGCATCAAAACCTCATCGGGCCGCTTACCGCCCGCATCCGTAAAGGTCTTTGCGAGCGCATCGACGAGCGCGCGGCGCACCGCGACGCGCATGCCGTGAAAAAAGGCTTCGCCGTGCGCATCTTTTTCGATCTCGGCGCGGCCGCTCGCCTGATCCCGCCAATCGTTGTAGCGTTTACCGATGCCGTTGCCGTCGGCATGGATCAACGCGACATAACCGCCGGACGCGAGTTGAGCGAGATCATCGGGCTCCTCCCATCCCATCTTCCTCGGATAGAGCGCACCGCGCATCAGGCCGATGATGTCTCTGGTTTTGCAATACTTGAAATTGCGGCCCCAAGCCAGACGGTAAGTGGCCGATCGGGATCGCCAGCGTTTCTCCCTGTTATCACCGATAACGCCATAGGAGGCCGGTTCACGACCGGTCTCCTGACAGACTTGCAGTACCGGGAGGTCGAGAATTTGGGTTTCCCGGGCATCCGGTACTTTGGGTTCTTCGTCGAACGAGGCATCGAATAATACTCCCGGCAACCATTGCGCCAATTTCTGTTCGACCTCGCGCAGGAATGCCTCGGCTTGGGCTTTGCCGGCAAAAACCGCGATGAAACGCCCCCCGTCGCGCGCCAGGATGCCTTTTTCATAAAGGTTGGAGGGTTGATCCGGGTCGGCCGTGCCGTTCAACGGATCGTCTGCAACGGTATCTCGAATTTCCTTGGGCCAGGCGAGTCTCAGGCCTTTGTTTCCAAGCAACTTCGGCAATTCATGCCGCATCACCTGCCCGATCAGCGCGTTGGCGCCGAGCATGGCCTTGAGCCGCGGCACTTCGAAGATGAAGGTTTGTACGCGTTTCAGGCTGATTTCGAGTTTGATCATGGTTAAGCCTTGACCACCGTGCTGACTAAATCATTCAACTGCCCTCCAATTGCGGACGCGAGATTCGAGACACCCAGCCCGCTCAGCAGGTCATTTACGGCTGTTACTGCCAGAAAGTTTTGTCCAAACGACTTTTTGGTATCGGCGATCAAGCAGTTCCCGCGCAGGCAGGTTTCGATATCCATCAAACTCACGGGCGTATCGGAGCCATGCACGATACGATTTCGATACTCGCGCGCGGGCAATGCCGAATTTCTTGGCTTGTTGTACGCTTTTTGCAATTCGGCAAGCGCAGGTTCCCGTTTAGATTGGTCTGTTGCATTTCGTTTCAGCCACTCCGGCCAGTTCCACATCAGTCCGACTACATCGTAGTGGTAGGATTCTCTGCCATTCTCTTTGACTAAATTGTCTGTGATCAAGGGGTGATCGGGCGCTAGATCGCCGCGCAGGCATTCGTGATCACGCGATACCGTCAAACTGAGCTTTTGTTCCTGCAAATACGCCGCGACGAGCGCCCAGGTCGATGATTCGATGAATCGCGCCAATCGGATCAAGGCGCCGGCGACATCACCCATGCACAGCCGAATCTCCACCTGGCAGGCATTCAGCGCGAAGGATTCGATCGATCGTCCGTTGATCTGTAGCGGTCCACCCGGTAATTCCAAAAGCGGCCCGACTCGATTGCGCACCGGGTTAGCCCATGCAAGGTCTGGAAAGCGGCTCGCTAAACCGTAGGCAACGGCGTAATCCTGATTGCGTAGCGCCTCGGCACAATGGAATCGAAGGGTTTCCTGTTCCGCCACCCGGTCGTCATAGTTCAGCACCGTGACGGTTGCGGGTTTCTGCCTCGATCCTCGTTGTTCCGGGCTGTCCAGAATAAGAATAGCTGGTTGCCCCAGGCAGGTCGCCGCCACTCGTTCGATGAAAGGTTTGAGTGGCGGTATGCCGCCCGACG
>JBOICY010000223.1:0-8673 GCA_050740335.1 Methylococcales bacterium
TCCGCGCCTTCGTCGATACAACCGGGTTTCCAATCGGCAATACCAATGCCTTGCGAGACCCGGACAACCGGCCGGTTCGTTATGTGAGTTGGCAGGAGGCACTGGCCTATTGCAACTGGTTGAACGATCTCCTGAAGAATGTTGAGGCCGTGGCATCATCGGAAATTTCCGGGCGCGTGCGGAGCGGCAGGTGGCGTGTTGATCTGCCGAGCGAGCTGGAATGGGAAAAAGCGGCACGAGGAGACCTGCGGGACAGAATTTTTCCGTGGGGCGACGAACCCGATCCGAATCGCGCGAACTATGACGAATCGCAGATCGCTGATACCTCCGCGGTCGGTTGTTTTCCTCCCAATGACTTTGGCCTCTACGATATGATCGGCAACGTCTGGGAGTGGACACGCAGCCTGTGGGGCAAGGACTGGGGAAGCCTGATTTCAAGTATCCTTATCTGCGCGACGATCCGAGACGCGAAGCTCTGGATGCGGGCGACGCCATCCTGCGGGTCCTGCGCGGCGGTTCGTGGAGCAGCGGCCGAGGCGGCGCCCGCTGCGCCTACCGCTACAGGCTTCTCCCGGTCAACCGCAACTACAACCTGGGTTTTCGGATGGTGTTGCGTTCCGCCCCTGTTTCCTAGCTTGGTACTCTGAAGACTCTGTACTCCGAAACTCTGGTCACCCGGTCTCTGGAGGGGGTACGGGGGAGACTTCCCCGCCGCGTTGAAAAGACGCGGTATTTTGGGTTAGTAGAATCGTAGGTCGGGTTAGCGCAGCGTAACCCGACAAATGGCCGACAATACATCCCAGAACTACCTCAATTATTCACTCCCCACACCGTCGAAATTCATTTCGACCCGCCCCCAATCCGCCGGATAAATACCCCACTCGACAAAGGTTCGAAAACTCGAATAGGGCCAATCCATCGGGGTTGTCACGTACCCGTGCTTCACGGGATTGTAATGGATATACTCCACACACCGGGTGAAATCGGGTTCACTGCGCAACAGGTATTCCCAATACCGGTGTTGCCACACGGCCTGTTCGCGCTTCGCGATTCGAGCACGATTCGGAGCGGCGCGCAAGGCCGGGTCGCAGTTTGTTGTCGGGTTACGCTGCGCTAACCCGACCTACGAGGCTCCGATTTTATTCGAATCGTTCGAGCAATCCTTATCCCTGCGACACGTGAATAGTTCACTCCCGCTCCTCACATTAATTCATAGGGCCAAACTTTCATCCGTCGTAATCTAAGCCCGGAATTTCAGAAAGGCTAAGGCCTGAATTCCAAGGACATGACGGAATCAACAATTTAGATAAGGAGCGATTTTCATTCAAAACTCTTCCTGATCAGCAAGGATCCTCGGTTAAACGAAACCGGTGTCAACTCAGCACGGATTGCTGGTCGCCTGCATGGAAGCGGATCTACACCTAAGACATGCCTGCCGGGAGGCAGGTCATTCGAGTAATGGAGCAGTCATCACCGAGGAACGGTTGTCGGATTCAGGCTACAAGGATGTGAACCACGCAATCCATCCTAAAGCCCCCAGCAATCCACACCGAAACGACGAGCAAGGTACTCAGGCCTCGGCCGAGGGTCCTTGCTAATCAGGAAATCGTTCACTTCAGGTTCCGAGGGTAGATCGAGCGCGGATTCCGGGTGAGTCACTCCATTTGTTTCAGTTTCGGTTATTCAATGAAAAACGATTTATTCCATCCGAACAAAATTGTAATTCCAATGGTGTTTCTGGTCAGTTCAATCCTGGCCCCTCAACCTGGAAGCGCCGGCGAAAGCCTCGCCAATCAGTGGCTGGTATCGCCGCGGCTGGCGCGAATCGAGAATCCGATTGCGCCGGACTCCTCCTCGATAAATACCGGCAAGAACCTGTTCCTGCGCGAATGTCTCCAGTGCCATGGAGAAAGCGGAAAAGGAGACGGGCCGGTAGCCGCGTATCTCGGCGTCAAGGTGGCGAACCTGACCAGCCCGGAATTTCTAAAACAGCCGGATGGTGCGATTTACACAAAAATCAGAAACGGCAGAACTTCCATGCCCGGTTTCAAGAACTCTCTCTCAAAGGAAGAAATCTGGAACCTGATCAATTTCATTCGCGCCGAGTTCGCGCCAAAGAGCAACGGATCCGATCCGGTCCAGAAGGCCACTGGCGGTTCTGCGGTTCTAACGGCCGATAAAGCTCACGGGGCGCTGTTCAAACAGCCCGAATTCCCGTCGGCCCAGGAGTGCGGCGGCTGCCACTTGCAAATCTACCGGGAATGGTCCGTCTCGCGTCACGCCTTCGCGCAAATCAGTCCGACCTTCCTGGCCTATCAGGCGACCCTGGTCAAATTGACCAAGGGGACTCTGGGCGATTTCTGCGAGCGATGCCACACCGAGGTGGGCATGACCAATGGCGAGCCGGTTCTGACCAGTAACAGCAATCGCGGCAAGGTAGCCCTGGAAGGAATCACCTGCGTGGTCTGCCATCGAGTCGCCGAGGCCTACGGCAAAAACACCGGCCGGCTTCCCTTGGAGCCAGGCGACATCCGAAACCCGGTCTACGGCCCGCGAAAAGGGGATGAACTCCAGCGCGTGCTCGATTCGCACAAGGACAACCCTCCGAAGGTCCATCGCGAGGCCCGTCTGCTGGAGCAAGTTTCGCAGCCGGGATTTTGCGGTCGCTGCCACGATGTTCGCCTGGTCAACGGAATTCGCTTCGAGGACCTGTTCAGCGAATACAAACAGACCCCTGCGGCGCAACGAGGAGTGACCTGTCAGGGCTGCCATATGGGCCAGATACCCGGCATCGCCTCGGAATATCCGCCCGCTCCCGCGGCGATCGTTCGCGGTGAACCGACCCGGCCCGCTCGAAGGACCAATCATATGTTTCCCGGACCCGACAGCTCCGTGGTCCATCCCGGCATCTTTCCGATCAACTCGGAGGCACAGGAATTCGCCAAGCCCGAGGAATGGTTGAGTTTCGACGTCGAAGCCGGCTGGGGAAGCGAAGCCTTCGAAAACAGCATCCCGAAAGACACAGAATTTCCGGGCATTTGGGCCGATCCCGAGGAGCGCAAGGCAGCCCGGGAAATCATCGATCAGCAACTCGCGCTGCTCGCCGAATACCAGGGCCGGGCCAATACCTTGCTGCGCAACGGCTACGGCCTCGGTCAGGTAAAAATCCTGGAAAAAGAGGAAGGGCTTGAATTCGAGATCGAAGTGAAGAATCTGACCGACGGCCACAGCGTGCCCTCGGGCCTGATTGGCGAGCGCAACGTGTTCCTGCAGATTACGGTGACCGATGCCGGGGGGGAAGTCCTGTTTCGCTCCGGCGATCTCGATCCGAACGGGGATGTGCGCGACACACACTCCCTGTACGTACACGATGGACGCATGCCGAGAGACGAGCAACTCTTCAATCTCAGGTCTCCGTTCCTGGTCCGGACTCCTTTCGGCGGAGAACGCGAACAGGTGCTGCCGGCCAACTATGCCTTGGATCCCCTGATTTTCATGCGGCCCTCGGACACGCCCTCGCTATTGTTCGGCGGGGTTCGCGAGCTGCGCCTGCAAAAGAAAAGCATCGAGGCGCTCGGTAATCGCTTTGCGAGTTACGACCTCGATCCGGAATTGCTTAGCGGCCAAAAGCCCTATCGTTTAGGCGTCAAGCTGGTCGCGGGTCAGTTGCCTCCGCATCTGATCCAAGCGATCTCGGGAGCAGGCTTCGAGTATGGACTCAGCGCGCAGGCGATCGGGAACAAGCTGGTTGATCATTACCGGGTCCTTTGGGAACAAAAGTTCGTTATTGAATAGGATGGATATGAAACAGTGGCAGGGATTGCCGATCTGGCCGGCAATCGTAGCGATCTTAACGAGTCCAGTTTCCGCTGAAGTCAATGCGAAGGATGGCGATCGCTCCGATGCGCGGGCGGTCGAGCGGCAGACGGGGGAAACCAGCGTGCCTCAAGGGCGTGGCGCGGTCGATTTCTATCACTACCCGGAATCGACACGGAAAAATGAAAAGGCATTGCCTCTGTCCGATGAGGTCGTGCAGTACCCGGTCGACCCGGTGGAACGTCCGCGCCCTTTGATCGAGATCGGCGATCCTTTCCTCGGCAACGGTCCGATCCGTCCGGGCCTTAAAATTCCCACGGGTGAGGTGCTGCAGCCATGGTTTTTACTATATGGATCGTTGCGCACCAGCCTCCAAAGCTACCACCAGGGTGATCAAAATACCACCGAGTGGGCCAACCGGCTCGATCTGATCGGCAACTTGAATCTTTCGGGAACCGAGCGGCTGGTCTTCGCGATGCGGCCGCTCGACAGCCAGAATGGCGGTTATACCGGCTACAACTTCGAACCCGGAACTAATGACGGTTGGCAGGAAGACTTCAATGCCAGGTTGACCGAACTGTACTTCGAAGGGGAACTCGGAGAAATATTCCCAGGCCTCGATCCGGCCGATTCCCAACCCTATGATGTGGGATTTTCCGTCGGTCGACAGCAATTGCTGATCCAGGATGGGATCCTGGTGAACCACAACATCGATTCGGTTGGAATCACCCGCAACTCCCTGGTTTTCGATGGCGTGTCGAATCTCCGTATCACGGGACTTTACGGATGGAATCATATCAATCGCGGGAACAACGATGTGCCCTTCGTGAACGACAACCACTCGGCCAATCTGTTCGGTTTGTTGTCGGAGGCGGATACCGCCTTGAATAACACCCTGAACCTGGACGTGCTGTATGTAGACGATCAGCGCGATGCGAGCGCGTGGTATGCGGGCCTTGCATCGACCCAGCGTTTCGGCTGGTTGAACACTACATTCCGGGTCAACGCCTCGATTCCGGTGCATAACCAAACGGAAAGCGTCGGAAGCGGGGTGCTGTTGCTCGCGCAACTGTCCAGCACGCTGCCTCATTCCGACGATATCGTGTATTTCAATACCTTCTGGAACATCAACCGCTTCACATCGGCCGCGCGCAGTCCCAACGCGGGGAGCCCCGTGGCCAACTTTGGAATTTTGTATGGGCCAGTGGGAATCGGCCGTTACGGAGCCCCTCTCGGACAACAGATCGACAATACCATCGGTACGGCGATCGGTTATCAGATGTTTTTCAATGGCATCGACAGTCAATTGATCTTCGAAGCCGGCGCCCGCACCAGTACCCGCAGCGACCGAGATGAAGGTCTGTTGGGTTTTGGCCTTCGTTTTGAGCACGCGATCGGCCAGCATCATGTACTCCGCTTGGATTCGTTTGTGGCCGGACAGGAAGGGAAGGGGGTGGCTTACGGTTTGCGTACCGAGTGGCAGTATAAATTCTGAGGCGGATTACCATCCAGTTACCTACGAATATTTCATTATCAATCAGTAGAAGAGGAAATCGTCATGGACGAATCAAATTACCGTTCCCAACCTGGTAAGCGCTTTAGCAATTTATGTGTCAGTGAAAAAATTTTGAATACTTGTTTTCTGCTGACGATAGGAATTGGATACCTGGTTGCACTCGCAAATGTTTATTTCACACATCAGAGCCACGATGGTAAAGAAGGCTTTTCCGTAGAGGATGTGAAGATCAATTATCATGGGTCACCCGATCAGACCCGATTGGGCTCGGCCATTAATGGTATCATGGAAGCCAATTTAAAATATAAGAGCGACAAGGACGTCATCTTGACCTGGATACAAAATGGCGCCGAAGAACCTGAATATAATGACCATATCGCGCCGATTTTAAACCGTGACTGCATCGGTTGCCATTCACCGGAGGTGAATCCCTCGTTGCCGGATCTGACCGATTATAGCGGAGTATCGCAGGTGGCCCGCGCCAGTGGCGGCGCTACGGTACCGTATCTGGTCCGGGTTTCCCATATCCATTTATTCGGCATCTCTTTTATCCTGTTTTTTATCGGTAAGATCTTTCTTCACTGTGAACTGAATGTGGTCGTCAAGCGAGTGGCCATGGTGATGCCTTTTGCCGCGATGCTGGTGGATGTCCTGTCGTGGTTTATCACCAAATCCATTCCCGCTTTTGCCTATGTCGTGGTCGCCAGTGGAGCCTTGATGGGCTTCTCGATAGCCATACAGATCGTGGTCAGTATTTATCAGATGTGGTTTCACACGCCGATGATCAAATTGATCATCTGGCGACCGATGCTGTTTCACAAGCGGAGCGTATCTTGATCAGGCTGTTTGAAAAACCGAACAAAACCTTAACCAACCCGGCCGAATAAGCAGGCTTTCTTTTAGATAAATTAAGGCCGGGATCTGATAGAATCAACGAATATTGAGGTACGAATACTAAATTCGAACACCAGCTGCCCCATCCTTGCCGCTGGCCCCGGGGCGTATCTTCCGACATGCTCAGAACTGCCAGGAGTCCAATACCATGTCGAAACAAAAGGTATTTCTGGCTTCCTCTTCGGAATTGAAAGAGGACCGCAAGGAATTTGAAATCTTCATCAACCGCAAGAACAAGGATTGGAACGCGCAGGGGGTCTTTATGGAACTCATCGTTTGGGAAGACTTTCTCGATGCGCTTTCCAAAACCCGATTACAGGACGAATACAACCAGGCGATCCGGGAATGCGAACTTTTCGTGATGTTGTTCTGCACCAAGGTGGGCCAGTACACCGAGGAGGAATTCGAAACGGCCTTCGGACAATTCCAAGCGACCAGCAAATCATTCATCTTCACCTACTTCAAAGACGCGGAAATCAGTACCGCAAGCACCAACAAAAAGGACTTGATGAGCCTATGGGCATTCCAGGAAAAGCTGGATGGCCTCGGACATTTCTACACTGTCTACAAAAATATCGACGAACTGCTATTCAAGTTTAACCGCCAGCTCGACAAATTGGCCGCGAACGGATTCATCGAACTCAAGCCGGATCGAGACGATGCGGAATCCTCCGGCGGGACCCGCCACCAAGCTAAACTCACGGGCAGCGGCGCGATCGCGAAGGAATCGGGAACCGCGGTTGGTGCCCGCGGCGTACTCGTGGGCGGCAACAACGTCGGCAACATCAACACCGGTACACGAATTGACACCAGAGGCGGGGCCGCTGTCGAAGGCTCGGTCGAAGTCGGCAACGGCCATTTCATCGGCCGGGATTTTATTCAGACAGTCACCAACGTCATCCAGGCAGGCGAGGATCCGGAGGAGGCCAAATCCGTCATCGCATTGTATCTCCACGCCCTCGCGGCCGACCTGACCGGCTTGAAGCTCGGCGAAATCGACGCCTCCGCCGACCAGACTCGGCAGAGTCCCCTGCAACTCGCCGACATCTATGTGCCGCTCGATACAACGCTGCGGATTCCGGAAAACATCCCCTTGGCGGAATGGCTGTCGTCGCAAAAAGGCCGGCAGCACGGCGACATCGAACGGCAGCACGGAATGCGGGCGGTCTCGGCGCTCGAAGCATTGGCGGTCCATCGAGAATTCACCGTGCTGGGCAAACCCGGCAGCGGTAAGAGCACCTTCGGCGCAAGCGCCTTGTTGGCGCTCGCGCAAGTGTGGCAGGGGCATCGAGACGAAATCGGAAAATTGAGTGGAATCTGGACTTGGGGTACACCGCTGCCGATTCGCGTCGTGCTGCGCCGCTTCGCCGAGCAGTTGCCGCCCGGAGACAAACCGGCGCGCGCCGGCAACCTGTGGAATGTTATCAGGCGCGATCTGGACTCAAGCGGTTACGGCTTATCGACCGATACCATGAAGTACGTGCAGCGCATCGCCCGTTCCGAAGGCGCACTGATCCTGCTGGATGGCCTGGACGAATGTGGCAATCGCACGAACCGTGAAAGGGTATTGTGCGCGATCCAGGAGCTGATGCGGACTGTGGGATCGAGGTGCCGCTTCGTACTGACCGCGCGACCCTACGCCTGGCCTGACGGCCCCGATCCCGCCCAGGGTGTGTACACGTTGGCGGACCTGAATGACGGACAAATCGAGCAGTTCATCCACGCGTGGTACACCGCGCTGGTCAAGCGGGGCTGGCTATCCCGCGGGGAGTCCGGTCGCAAACTCGAAGACTTGCTGAACGCGCGGCACCGCCCGGACCTTCTGCCGCTGGCCCGAAATCCACTGCTGCTCACACTGATGGCGACCCTGCACACCAGCAAGGGCAGGCTGCCCGACGACCGGGCCGACCTCTACAACGAGTCGGTCGACCTGTTGATGCTGCGCTGGAATCGCCAGATCGGCGCCGACAAGGCTTTGCTCGACGAGTTGGCGGTTCCCGGCCTGAAGCTGTCGGACTTGCGCGCGGTGCTCGAGGAACTGGCCTTCCGGGTCCACGAGCAGAACGTCGGACGGGAAGGCACGGCCGATATCGGCGAAGACCGGGTGGTCCGCGCGTTTTCACCCTTGCTGAACGGCAGCAAGGACAAAGCCGGCGTGGTGGCCGATTATATCGAAAAGCGCGCCGGTCTCTTGATCGGCCAGGGCGAGAAAGACGGCGAACGTCAATTCACCTTTCCGCATCGCACCTTTCAGGAATTCCTGGCCGCCTGCCATCTGGCCGCTCAGGACGATTTTCCGTCCGAATGCGCGCGACTCGCTCGATCCGCGCCCGCGCACTGGCAAGTGACCTTGCCCCTGGCGGCCCGGCTGGCCAAGGCGGAACGCGGCGCGAGCGCGGCCGACGAACTGGTCGACGGGCTCCCGATCGACGAATTTCAGAAAGATC
>JBOICY010000224.1:0-9942 GCA_050740335.1 Methylococcales bacterium
GGTGCGTGGTCACGAGCTGGTCTTCGATGTAGGCCCGTTGTTTGCCGCGAAAAAAACTTTGCCAGGCTTGCTTGAACTCGGTGGCTTCGTATGAAGCCAGGGAGGACAGGTAGGTCGCGAATGTTTCGTTCAGCCAAAGGTCATCCCACCACTTCATGGTCACCAGGTCGCCGAACCACATATGGGCCATTTCGTGCAAAATAACCGAGGCGCGCGCCTCCCGCTCGTCGCGAGTTGACTTACCCTTTTGTACGAGCCGTTCCGAGAAAGTAACGGAAGCCACGTTTTCCATGGCGCCGTGATTGAAATCAGGCACCAGGAGTTGATCATATTTTTTAAAAGGATAGGGGTAGCTGAAATAGTTCTGGTAGAATTGCAAACCCTGTTGGGTGATGCGGAACCACTCTTCGGCATCGACGTATTTCGCCAACGAGTGACGCGCGAAAAGGCGCAGCGGAATCCGCTCCGCGTTTGACTTCCAGGCTTGATATTCACCCGCATGCAACGAGAACACATAGGTGCTGAAGGGTCCCGTTTCCGGAAATGTCCAGGTCGAACGTTTGGCGTCCAGAGGAGTCACCGATTCCTCGCGGGTGTTGCTGATCACGGTCCATTCGGAGGGCACCTCGGCCGTGACCGCATAACGCGCCTTCAGATCGGGCTGGTCGAAGCACGGAAAAACCGAGTTCGCGTTGTAGGGCTCGAGATCGGTATAGAGGTAAACACGGCCGTCTTCGGGATCTTTGAAGCGATAAAGTCCCGCGCTCGTCGAGCTGTAGGAGTGGTTGAATTCAATCATGAGCGAATTAGGCCCGACGGCAAGCGCAGCGGGAGTCAAAGTGAGAAAATATTGATTGTATTCAAAGTTGGGGACTTCTCTGCCATTCACCTGGAGCTTAACAATTTTGCCATCGGAGAAGTCCAGGGTGAGCGGCTGGTTATTATCCCTGAGGTCGAACTGAAGTGTTTCGGTCGCCCGATATTCTTTTTCGACTCCATCCAGTTTGAAAAAAAGTTGGTAACGGACTTCTTCAACACGGCCCGACCGGTCGACGGCCACGTCCTGAGAGAGATTTTTAGCCGCCGGCCGTCCGGGAGCCTCGACGACCGCGGGGTTTTCTTTTTCGGGTTGCGACATGGAGCAATGACTCAGAGAAAAAATGGCCAGGAGCGCTAGAAGCAAGTGTCGCATGTTCGGTTCCTTTTTATAGGTTCGTCAATTCTGACCGAAAATCAAGAAAAAACGTTTTGGTTTTTGCGAGGAGTGGACTCCGCTCAAAATAAAAAGGGAGATCAATTGTGTGAATTTCTAACAAAACGTTTGTGCAAAATGCAAAGAGCGAGTGCGTTCATGTGCGTATCCTAAATAAACGCAATTAAACGAAACGGAGATTTCATCATGCCAACGAGCCCAACCCCCCAGACAACAGATTTCACGCGTGACGTGCTCGGGCGTTACACCTGCAACGGCCTCGACGAGGCCCTCGCGAGCATCGATCCGACTCGCAGCGCCAGTGCCCGCCCCTTCGACGTGGTCATCGTCGGCGGCGGCTCCTTCGGCCCGATCTTCGCCCAGCACTTGATGTACCGTGATCCGACCGGCGCGCGTCGGATCCTCGTGCTCGAGGCTGGCCCTCTGATGCTGCCTGAGCACGTACAGAACCTGCCGATGCTCGGCCTGAACGTTCCCGGCCCGACCAGCGTGGATTCCGGGGTCACGCGCAATGAGGTCTGGGGCCTGCCCTGGCGCACGGATGTGCCGCGTGGCTTCCCGGGCCTGGCATACTGCCTCGGGGGCCGCTCGGTCTACTTCGGCGGGTGGTCGCCGCAACTGCTTGCCTCTGAGCTTCGCGCCGATAAGTGGCCCGCAAGCGTCATTGCCGAGCTCAACGGTCCCCTGCCGGGCGGCTCGAACGGCTACTTTCGCCAGGCGGCCGAGCAGATAGGGACCACCGCGACCAACGACTTCATCTTCGGCCCGATGCACACCGCCCTGCGCACCCGGCTCCGTCAGGGGATCGACAATTCGCAGGTCACCGGCGCAATCCCGCTCGCCCAACTGCCACTGTACCTCGACGGCATTCCCAATGCCCAGCGAAATCTGTTCAAGCTCGAGGCACCGCTCGCCGTGCAAGCGCGCCCGCCGCGCTCCGGCTTCTTCCCGTTCAACAAGTTCTCGAGCATGCCTATTTTGATGGAAGCTGCGCGCGCCGCGCAGTTCGAATCGGGTGGCGACGATGCCCGCAAGCGCTTGATGGTGGTGCCGGACTGCCACGTCACCCGACTCATCACCGATGGGAGCGGACCGATTCGCCGCATCGTGGCGATCGAGACCAATCGCGGCACTGTCCCGGTGCCCGAGGAGGCTGCGGTCGTCATCGCGCTCGGCACTATCGAGAGCGCGCGGCTCGCACGGCTCTCTCTCCCCGGATTGCCAGGCGTGGATCGCATGGGTGCGAATCTGATGGCCCACCTGCGCTCGAACCTCACGATCCGTCTGCCTCGCGCGGCGATCATTGGGGTCAATCCTGGGGTGCGCGAGCTGCAAGCCTCGGCGCTCTTCGTCAAGGGCCGTCATACCCACGCCGACGGGCTGTTCGGGCACTTCCACCTGCAGATCACCGCGGCGGGCCTGAGCCGACCGAGCACCGACTCCGAGGCGGAGCTTTTCAAGAAGATTCCGGATCTCGACACCATCGCGGCTTTCCGGGAGGCCAACGATGACCAGATCGTCGTGACCATCCGCGGGATCGGTGAGATGCGGCCCGATAATCCGGGTAGCCGGGTGAGCCTTACGGGCGATCTCGACGAGTACGGGCTGCCGCGCGCCTTTGTCTCGATCTCTCCTGCGCCGGAAGACCAAGAGCTATGGGATGCGATGGACACATCCGCCGACGATGTCGCGCTGGTATTCGCCAACGGGCAACCCTTCGAGGTGCTCGTCGGCGGTATCGGCGGCAGCTTCCAGCCGGTCCCGGCGGGGCAGTTGCCCTCGACGGTGCTCCCGTTCTCGAACCGCCGCGACGGCCTCGGCACCACACACCACGAGGCCGGTACCCTGGCCATGGGCACAGATCCCGACACCTCGGTCTCCAACGCAAACGCGCGCTTTCATCGCGTGCCGAACCTCTACGTCGCCGGTCCGGCGCTCTTCCCCACGGTGGGCTCGCCGAACCCGATGCTCACCGGGACGGCCTTGGCGCGACGGCTCGGTGATCACCTGGCCGCGCCGTTCACATCCGAGGCGGGGTTCACGGCACTGTTCGACGGCGCCTCGCTCACCGGCTGGCAGATGTCCACAATCCGCAACCAGCCCGGCCGCGATGACCCGGGGCGCTTCGTGGTGACCAACGGGGCACTGGTCGCCGTACCCGGCACCGATATCGGACTTTTATGGCACACCCAGCCGACCCAGCCCGATTTCCTCCTCAAGCTCGAGTGGCGGCGCTGGCGTGAGGATGACAACTCCGGGGTATTTCTGCGTTTCCCCCACCTCGACAGCAAGGGCTACGACAACACTGCCTTCGTGGCGGTGGATTTCGGGTTCGAGGTGCAGATCGACCAGCGCGCGGCCCCGGATGGTCTGGCAACCCACAAGACGGCGGCGATTTATGGCTTCCAGGGACCGGCGGACCCGAGCACCATACCGGTGCACCCGATCGGCGAGTGGAACGCGTTCGAGATCCGCGTGCAGGGGCAGAACTATACCGTGACGCTGAATGGCGTGCAGGTCACCGCCTTCATTTTCACAGCGGGTTCGGACGCGCTACACCCTGTCCGCGGTCTGCCCGGCACGAATGCCGTCCCGCGCTTCATCGGGCTGCAGACACATACCGGGCGCGTCGCTTTCCGCAACATCCAAATACAGGCGTTATAGACCGCATACTCAGATATCCGGCGGCCCAGGGATACGGCCCCCATGCGGATTTTACACCTCACCACCGAGTTTCCCCCGGTGATCTACGGCGGTCTCGGTACGGCGGTCGGCGGCTTGGTCGCGGCCTCTGCCCGGACCGGAATCGAGGTGGCCGTTCTGCTCATCGGGGCAGGCGGTGATCCATCATACCGTCGGCCTGCCGAGACACGAGGATCCCCGGATGATCCGACACCGACAGATTACCGGGCGGCAGGGGTCCATCTTCGAACGTCCTCACATCACGCTGCCGAAGAGACGGGCGTCGAGTGGGTGCAGGCCTGGCGGCCGGATGTGCTGCATTTGCATAGCTTCTGGCTGTGGCCGGTGGCACGGGCGATCCGCGAGCGTACCGGAGTTCCGCTCGTTTACACCGTGCACTCGCTCGACCGAGCCGAGTACGAAATCGGCCAGGGACCGCCCGAATGCGTCACGCAGTGGCAGACCCAGGAGAACGCCATCGCCCGCGCCGATCGCATCGTGGCGCTCACCCGCAGCGAGCGCGAGCTGATCGCTGCCTACCTCCCGACAGCACGTGAGCGGGTGCGGGTGGTCGGCAACGGGATCGACGACTGTCCAGCCGCGCGCGAGGCCGTACAGCGACGCCGTCAAAGCAACACGCCGTTGGTCTTGTATACCGGCCGTTTCGTGGAGCGTAAGGGGGTACGGGAACTCCTTGCGGCCATACCGCTCGTCATAACACGCGCGCCTGGAACGCGCTTCGTGTTGGCGGGCGGTCACCGGCACTGCAGTGGCGAGGATATGGCAAATTACTGGCTTCCGCCGGGGTTTGAACCCTATCGCGAGTGGGTGCACTTCACCGGCTGGCTTTCCCCGGACACGCTGGCGCGCTGGTACCGTGAGGCCGACGTCCTGGTCGTACCGAGTTGGTACGAGCCGTTCGGGATGGTGGTGCTCGAGGGGATGCTGTACGGCTTGCCGATCGCGGCCGCCGATGTGGGCGGACCGGCGGAAATCCTCGAGCACGAGCATACAGGCCTGCTCTGTCGGCCGCGCGACGCAGGGGCACTGGCAGATATCCTTGTCCGGTTGGCCGAGTCCCCGGCGCTCCGTCGAAAGCTGGGACAGGCCGCCGCCCGCGAGGTGCGCAGAACGTGGTTGTACTCGCGGGTCGTAAAGCGGATGCGGGCGGTATACGAAGAATTGATAATGGACACCATCGATCCAGAATAGGCGGCGATTCCCAATGCCGTTAAGTTGTTGGATGAAGATATCCAGGTTTTGATAATAGAGTATTAGTGAGAATATTGAACTGATTACACCTTTGTCCACGCTGGGGAAATATAGAACCCGAACCCGTTATTATCTGAAGTCGGAGAGATTGCCCACATCGTTACCCACAACCTGGATTATACGCTCGACGAACTGACTCGATAGCAAGAGCGAAGTCTTTAGTTCGTTGCAATCCGATCCAGATGGTTTGAGGGCCGCGCAAACTGTCGGCGGTGCGGTTGAGAAAGCCGCCGGAGCCGGCGATCATGCGGATCATTTCGTTGAGCGTGGGTGGCGTATCAGGCGGCGGTTTTTGTCTGGAGACGATGTAGACCGCCTTCCACTCCTCCTCGTCGAAGACCAAATGGCAGGGCTACTCGGGGCATTTCCGGCCGACCAGGGTGAAAAACAGGACGCGCCATGCGATCAACATGTAAAGCAGGATGGCGGGTTCCAGAGGTTCGAGCTTTTCGAGTTGCAAGGCTTCGATTTTACAGCCGGACTCGAGGATGCTAAAAAAGATTTCGACTTGCCAGCGGCTTAGGTACCGGGCGAGCATCGGTTCGGCCTGATCGAGGTTGGTGACTTCGAGGTTGGTGAGCAACTTCCATTCGATGGGGGTTTCCCCGTCCGGGGGGTTGATCTCGCGGGCCAGGAGGGCGGTGACTGCAACGGATCGATTTTCGGCATGGCCTTGCGGGACGCTCAGGGTGAGCCGTGCGACCTGCAAACTTTGGACGATTTTTCGTCCTTTGCGGGTTTTCGAGGCGGGCAGGTCGAATTCGACGCGGCCGGGTTCGGGTGTGGCTGCGAGCGTGGACCAAAGCTTTTCGCCGGTCTCGGTGTTGCGGTCGTGTCGGGCGCGAATCAGCCGGTCGGCGGCTGGTTCCTGGCAGGACAGCTGGCGTTGGTATTCGGCATAGATCTCGAACAGATCGGCTGCGCGGTCGGCCAGATAGACCAGTCGGGTATCGAAGGCCTGCTCCCAAAGGGTTTGCTGCGCTTCACAGAGGCGCTGATAGCCTTCCAGCCAACGCAGCGATTCCTTGCATTCTTCGAGTGGAAGGGTTGCGTAGCAACCGTTTGCGATTGGCCCGGGTCCAACTCCAACAGTCGAAAATGCCGAGCGGCAAGCGTTCCGGTGTCACCGCCAGGGTCGGATGCAGAGACAGAGTCCGCGACGCGTTTCGTAGTGGAGGCTGCCAAGCCCCTGGATGTCGTTCTTTCCGCGTCCCGTGGTCCGGCCGACCGGGATCCAATTGGCCGCACGCTAAGGTACCGGCACAGCGTCCCGCCTCGACAAAGGTTTCCAACAGCCGTGGCCGGTAACCGTAGTGCGCCTGAAAGTCGGCGGGCACCCGGCGCGCCACCCGACCCAACCGATGCGAGGCTGAATGCGGCACTTGAGCCCACGGCACGATCAAAAAGCGGCTGTTGTTGACGACCCAATGACGATTGCTACGGCGCTGTGCCGCAGTCCAGCCGATCCAACGATCGCGATCTCGTACCGCAAACGCTGCGGCCGAAAAGCCCATGGCAGCCAAAACACCCTGCTCCGAATGGACCAAGTAGCGCAATTGAGCGCCACAAAAAGGACCGTAGCCGAGATAATGAAACGTCGCGATCAGGCCGTTCCAGAGCCGAAAATCCGCCCGAGTCGTGACCGGCTCGAGCCGGATCCCGCCCAACTCCTTCAGCGCACCGTTCTAGGTACGCTCGGGAATTTCAAACCCTTCCGGCACGGGCCTAACCCGCGAGGTCCGGCGATGACGACGACGCACCGCAGGAAGTTCGATCCAGCCTTTGCGATGAAAACCCAACAGCGCCACCGCCGCCCCCATCTCTTTGCGTCGGCCCCGATGATCCACCCAGCCCAGTCGATCACGGTGCAATCATCGAATATACCGAGACAGTTCCACCGCGACCCGTTTCGGACCCCAGTTTCCGGCCCGGCTTTCGAAGACTCCCGCACAGATCGTACCGCAGGCTTCGCAATGCCCGGCGGCATCCAGATTCCATTCCGAGAGCTGGTACCAGTCGCGGCCGATCAGTAATCCACCGCACCCGGAACAATAGGTACTGTCGGCCTGTTTGTTATGGACGTTACCGACATAGACATATCGAATCCCGTTGTCCATCGCGATCTTTCTGGCCCTGAGCAGAGTTTCCGTCGGGGTAGGGCATTTATCGCGCATTTTCCAATCCGGATGAAAAGCCGAAAAATGCAGCGGTACGTCCGGGCCAAGGTGATCTTGTATCCAGCGCGTCATTTCGTCCAACTCACGGTCGCTGTCGTTTTCGTCCGGAATCAGCAGGGTGGTGATTTCCAACCAGACCTTGGTTTCATGCCGGATATATTCCAGGGTTTCCAAGACCGGTCCCAGTCTCGATCCGGTGATCTTTTTGTAAAAGTGTTCGGTAAAGGCCTTCAGGTCGACATTGGCCGCGTCCATGTAACGATAGAATTCCATCCTCGGTTCCGGACACACGTAACCCGCGGTAACCGCGACCGAGCGGATATTCTTTTCCCTGCAGGCCTGTGCCACATCGATCGCGTACTCGTGGAAAATGACCGGATCGTTATAGGTGTAAGCCACGCTGCGACAACCCAGATGCCCGGCCGCGGATGCGATCATTTCCGGTGTTGCGAGATCCATCAGGGTGTCCATCTGCCTCGATTTGCTGATATCCCAGTTCTGGCAGAATTTACAGGCCAGGTTGCAACCCGCGGTTCCGAAAGACAGGACCGGGGTACCGGGCAAGAACTGGTTCAAGGGTTTTTTCTCGATCGGATCGATCGCAAATCCGCTCGAGCGCCCCCAGGTCGTCAATACGATCGCTCCTCCGTGATTGGCCCGCACGAAGCACAAGCCACGCTGGCCTTCGTGCAATTTGCAGAAGCGCGGACACATCCTGCATTCAACCCGCCCGTCATCGAGCGTTTTCCAGTAACGGGTGGGGAAGAGTCCGCTTTGAATTTTCAATGGCATCGATGATCACTCCGAATCAAAAAGACCGGGCATTTCGATGATTCGAGTGGGTCCGTAGGCCCGGAGGAAACTCGAATCAAATCCTCAAGGAATCGTTTCGGTGCAAACTGGTCGGACATTGTTTACACGCTCTCTAAAGAAAATAATGGCTACTTGAATCCGTTTGCATCGAAGCAGATAATAAAACAGATTTTAAAAGTCGCTGCGGCGTTTTTTGGAATCCATCTGGATGGTTTACTTTCGGGTGTCCAGAGCTTTCCAGGACGCCCTGAATATCGAGGAAACACCAGTCTGTTGATCCTGTCTCATCAGCCTTTGAACGCGTCCGCTCCGAGAGGTTCGAAAAAGCCATGAATCCTTCAGCAGTCAGAACCCCCGCGGTGTCAGGCACTTTTTACCCGAAAGATCCGGTCGAACTCCGGCATTTAATCGATTGCTACCTGGCTTCGGCTAAACGGGTTTCCGCCGCGCCGAAAGCGATCATCGCACCGCATGCAGGCTATATTTACTCCGGTCCGGTTGCGGCGAGCGCCTACTCGAGCGTTGCGAACTTGAAAAACCCCGTCGAACGGATTGTCCTCATTGGCCCCTCACACCGAGTCGGTTTTGAAGGAATCGCGCTCAGCAGCGCCGCGTTCTATTCGACTCCTTTGGGAGACATCCCGATCGAACTCGACGCCCACCATGCGGTCAGGGACCTGCCCGGCGTGCGGGTGATTGACCAGGCGCATGCTTACGAACACAGTCTGGAAGTTCATCTGCCCTTCCTGCAGCAGGTGCTCGGAGCCTTCAAATTGATCCCGCTCGTGGCCGGATCGGCGCCCGCGGAACAGGTTGCCGAAGTACTCGACAGGCTCTGGGGTGGAACCGAAACCCTGATCGTGATCAGCTCGGACCTGAGTCACTATCACGATTATGCCACCGCGCGGAAACTGGACACGCAGACTTCGCGGGCGATCGAATCCCTCGAGTGGCGGAAACTGGATTATGCATCGGCTTGCGGCCGGGTGCCGGTCTGCGGCCTGCTCTACAGCGTTGAAAAGCGAGGCCTTCAGGTCAAGACCCTCGATCTTCGCAATTCAGGCGATACCGCGGGATCCCGCGACCGGGTTGTCGGATACGGCGCCTACCTCATCCATTGAAATGACGCTGGCGGGTTTTCAGGAATTCCGCTCGGAATTGCTCGATCTCTGTCTTGCATCGATTCGGCATGGAATCGATACCGGCCGGGTGATCTGGATCGAAGCCGCGCGGTTCAACCCGGCGCTGACAGTACCCCGGGCAACCTTTGTGACCTTATTGAAGAACGGCGATCTTCGCGGTTGCATCGGCTCAGTGCGCGCGACCCGCCCGCTGGTCATCGACGTCGCACGAAATGCCTACGCTGCCGCTTTGTCCGACCCGCGATTTGACAAAGTCAGTGCTGGAGAACTCAGCGCGCTTCATATCCATATCTCGATACTGAGTGAACCGGAAGCCATGAGCTTCACTTCGGAATCCGACCTCGTCAATCAGTTGCGACCGGGAATAGACGGACTGGTCATTGAAGACGAAGGCCGGCGCGGCACCTTTCTTCCCTCGGTCTGGGAATCCATTCCCGATCCTCGGACCTTTCTCAATCAGCTCAAGCGCAAGGCCGGTCTCGCGGAAAACCACTGGTCGGAGCAGGTCAAGGTTTCAAGGTATGCGACGGAAACGATCGCCGGGCCGGCCTGACGAACTTCAATTCACCGAGCGCGCATAAAGCCTGATCCAGTGGGCCAGCCGGGCAATTTTTTCATCGCTGAGCTGGCTCCAGGAGAATCG
>JBOICY010000225.1:0-5127 GCA_050740335.1 Methylococcales bacterium
GACTCAATCCGCAATTCGCGGGAGTCGGCCTGGACTCAAAGGGTTATGTGACTACCGACCATTGGCAGGCGACCAATGTCGCCCATATCTTTGCGGTCGGCGACATCACCGGACGGGCCCAATTGACCCCGGTTGCGATCGCCGCGGGACGCAGTCTTGCCGACCGGTTGTTCGGCGGTTTCACTGAGCGGAGGTTGGACTACCACAATATCCCGACTGTTGTTTTCGCCCATCCACCGATTGGCACCGTGGGATTGAGCGAGGAACGGGCACGAAAGCGCTACGGCGATGCGATCAGGATTTATCAGGCTCGCTTTACCCCGATGACACAAGCCCTTTCGAAAGGAGGTGTAAAATCGCTCATGAAACTGATCACGCTGGGCAAGGAACAAAAAATTATCGGCTGTCACATCATCGGTGAAGGAGCCGACGAGATGCTGCAGGGATTTACGGTCGCGATCATTATGGGCGCGACCAAGGCCGATTTCGATAATACCGTCGCGATCCACCCGACCAATGCCGAGGAACTGGTTACACTAAAATAGACTTGCCGAAACCTTTCCCCGATTCGAAACATCCGCCCGGCAATAAAGAAACGCATCTACATTATTTTCGACAAGGACGCTTTCGATCGCAACCAACAGAAGCGACTTTTTCAAAATGAAAATTTCGTCAGACAAGGTGGGCGAGAGCCCGATGATTGATATCGACGCGCTGACCCGAGGCCTCGAACTCGCGGGACTGGACAAGGGGATACAAGACCTGTCCGCTCGAATTCGCTCGGCAGTTTCCACGGCATCCCACGGCGACCTGCCGTATTGGCTGTCGGTTCTGGAAAATCTGCCCGAGATACCGGTCTCCAAGGTTACTTTGAACGAGGCTCTGGTCGGGGTTGAATCGGCACGGCCGCTTGATCAGGAACGACGCAAAAATCTTTACGAAATGCTGCAAACACTACACCCGTGGCGCAAGGGACCCTATCTGATCCACGGGGTTCACATCGATAGTGAATGGCGTTCCGATCTGAAATGGAAGCGGCTTGCTGAACAGATCAGCCCGCTCGCGAACCAACGGGTTCTCGACGTGGGCTGCGGTAACGGATATCACTGCTGGCGCATGCTCGGAGCCGGCGCCGAATTGGTGATCGGAATCGAGCCGGCCTTGCTCAGCGTGGTGCAATTCCAGGCAATCCGGCGTTTTATCGGCGAATCGCGGGTATTCGTGTTACCACTCGGTGTGGAAGAACTTCCGGCAAAAATTTCCGGATTTGACACGGTATTTTCGATGGGCGTTCTGTACCACCGCAAATCACCGCTGGACCATCTAGGCGAATTGCACGGATTTTTGCGATCCGGCGGAGAACTGGTTCTGGAAACTCTGGTCGTCGACGGCATGGAAGGTCACACGTTGCTTCCCGAAGACCGTTACGCAATGATGCGCAATGTCTGGTTCATCCCATCCTGTCCAACCCTGTCTGTTTGGTTGAAACGCTGCGGCTTTAACAATATCCGGCTGATCGATCTGACCAGCACCACGAGCGACGAACAACGCTCGACCGGGTGGATGCGTTTCCATTCGCTGCCGGAATTTCTCGATCCAAGCGACAAATCCTTAACCCGCGAAGGATTGCCGGCTCCGAAACGGGCAATTTTTATCGCGAATAAAATTTGAGTTCATAATCGATGGATCGTAGGTTCATGGCCACCGGCACCGCCAATCGACGGGCCACCTACTACCTCAGTTTAGGGAGTGATATTGGAATGTTAGAGCTGACCCTATTTCTTTGAATACTCCTCTCCATTGCCTTGGACTCGAGAGTCCGGGTGTGACTCCGGAAGGAACACGCCCGGCTGCGGCGGTTTACCGTTTCCTCAGAACCACATCCGCATACCGGCCACGAACCGCAACTGGGTGGGATCCCCTCCCTCCTGACGCACCAACGTGGCGGTATCGTCGAAGCTCTTGTCAAAGGAGACGCCGACATAGGGCGCGAATTCGCGCCAGATTTCATAGCGGAAGCGAATCCCGAGTTCGAGGTCGTTGAAACCCGAACCGGTCGTGAACGCGGGGACTCGCTGGACCGCCGCGCTCGCCTCCAGGCGAAGCTGTGCGATCAGTCGTTGCGTCAGCAATAAATCTTTGGTCACCGTGAGGCGGGTGGACACCGCGCCGTTCTGCGCGATGAAGAGGGTGGCCTCGAGGTCGTAGTCGTAGGGCACGAGTCCCTCGATCCCGATGGCCGCCAATCCGCGGGTCACGTTGCCTCCGCGAAAGGCCTGCGTTTCCACCCGGGCGCCGATCTGAAAGTCGTAATATTTCTGGATGAAGCGCCCATAAAGGAGCTGAAAGTCGATGTCGTAGTCCGCTTTGAACGCGGTATTCTGCTGCCCCTCGCTTTTGAACCACAGTCGGTTGTAGTCCCCGCCGTACCAGCCTTCAATGTCCCACCGAAAGTCATCGCTCCCTCCGCTTTCTGCGTCTCCCGGGCGGTACTCCAACACGTCGAACAGGGTGAACAGGTGCTTCTCCTGGTCATCGACGGGAGAAGGCCAATCCGCTGCCCGCAAGAAACCCGGCGCGATGGGCCGTTCTCCGGCGGGCGCCAGCGACGGCGTATGCACCGGCTGCCGAGAGCGCACATTCGGCGTAGGGGGCAATTTAGAGGGCGCAGGCATCGCTATCGCGCCGGTGGTGTAGGGCACGGTCTCGGCAGCGACCACCGACCCGCAGCTCACCGCGGTCAGAACACTCAGCAGAACAACCGGAAGAAACTTTTGAACCGACATGCACGCACCTATCAGCCTTTGTCCGACACTTCGACGACGCGGAACATCCCGGCGTCCATATGCAGCAGCAGGTGGCAGTGGAACGCCCAGCGTCCGGGTGCGTCCGCGCTGATGGCAACCGAGAGCCGTTCGGCCGGTTTGACGATGACGGTGTGCTTGCGCGGCAAGTATCCGCCGGTGCCGTTTTCAAGCTCCATCCACATGCCGTGCAAGTGCAGCGGATGTTCCATCATCGTATCATTCACGAAGGTGAAACGTACGCGCTCACCGTAGCGGAAGCGAATCGGTTCCGGGGCGTCTGAATATTTCTTGCCGTCGAACGACCACATGTAGCGGTCCATCTGTCCGGTGAGGTGGAGCTCGATTTCCCGCTCCGGTTCCCGCCGGTCGGTCGAGGGGCTAAGGCTCTGCAAATCGGTGTAGACCAGCTCCCGCCGGCCGATGTCTTGCAGTCCTCGCCCCGGCTCCTGCATGCGGTTCCAGGAAGATTCCGCCACCGTTTGATTGCCGGTCCCGTGATCGTCGGGCCCGTGTTTGACGGGTTCGGCGCCAGGAATCTTCGAACGCCGTTGAACGCCGAAGCTCATGCCCGCCCCGTCGTGCATTCCCGGACCGTGCCGCATCTGCGCCATCTCCGTCATGTGAGCAGATGAACCCATGCCAGGCATAGCCCTGCCGTTATCCTCGGCATTCTTCTTCATGTCCGGCATATTCATGTCCATACCCATGTCCACCATCGTGCGCAGAGGCCTGGGCCTTCGTTCGGGGATCTCTGCGCTCATCCCCGGTCGCGGCGCCAGCGTGCCGCGCGCATAGCCGCTGCGGTCCATCGTTTCGGCAAAGATGGTGTACGCGCGATCCTCGGCGGGTTCGACGACCACATCGTAGGTTTCCGCGGGTCCTAACCGAAATTCGTCCACCACGACTGGTTGCACGTTCTGGCCGTCCACCTGCACCACGGTCATCTTGAGGCCGGGGATGCGGACATCATAGAAGGTCATGGACGCAGCATCGATGAAGCGCAGTCGCACCCGCTCACCGCGACGGAACAATCCCGTCCAATTGCCGGCAGGCGACAAACCGTTCATCAGATAAGTCGCGGTGTAAGCGGTGATATCCGCAAAGTCCGTCGGGTCCATCCGCATCCGGTCCCAACCCAAATAGTCTCCGAGAGCCGGAAGCCACCCGGAGCGGGCGATGTCGGAGAAAAACTCGCCCGCGGTACGTTTCTGGAAGTTGTAATAACCCCCCCATTTTTTGAGATTGGCGAGCAGGGTTTTGGGGGATTCGAAGCTCCAGTCGGATAGCATCACCACATAGTCCCGCTCGTACCGAAACGGTTCGGGCTCGGTGGGGTCGATGATCAGCGGGCCATACACGCCCGAGATCTCCTGGCCTCCGGAGTGACTATGAAACCAATAAGTCCCGCTCTGCCGTACCGGAAAGCGATAGATGAACGTTTCGCCCGGCTTGATCCCGCCGAAGGCCACACCGGGAACGCCGTCCATCTCAGGCGGAACGAGCAAGCCATGCCAGTGAATAGACGTCGGTTCTTCCAGACGGTTCGTGACACGCAAGGTGACATTCTGCCCTTCTCGAAGACGCACCAAGGGTCCAGGTATCGTCCCGTTGACGGTCACCGCCGTCCCGGTTTGGCCGTCAACGCTGAAGGGCGTTTCGGCGATCGTGAGATCGATAACGTTGCCACTCAGCGGGCTTGGTGTACCGACCCGTGACAGGACATCAATCGCGGAATCCCTCCTTGCGCAGCCGGGAATCAGCAGTTCCACAGCAACCAACAAACCGAATGCCGCAGCGCACTTCAGCAGTAGACGTCGAGAAAAAATTTCAGTACACATTGCCTGACCGGCGGTTTTTGCCCTGCGTTCATGTTAACGAAATTCTTCGGATAAATAAGAATATTAACGCGCCGTTTTCGATAGAGGCAAATCTTTATGTAGGAGCACCGCTATGCACCTTGCTATATATGTTCCGGCATGTTGTTGTATACTTCCAATCGATACGGATCTGTATGGATTCGTTTATCGGTATGCCACGGTCATCGCCTTAGAACCCGTTTGGAGAACGCGATGATTATTGCGTCGCGGGGCGGAACATTGCAGGGGCGACCCGTGTGACACTGCGCAGGTATCCTTGCAGTACGTGCGTAGCGCACTGAACACCAACGGAGGAATCCCACTATGCCTACACTCTCGCAAAGAGTTGTTTTGGTTACCGCTGCCGCTCTACTTCTGGTGTATGGGGAAGCGCGATGGGGAAGTCTGGCCTTGGCGCAACAAGACCCCGACTTTTCCAGTGTGAGTGACATTCTGCAGGGACG
>JBOICY010000226.1:0-15212 GCA_050740335.1 Methylococcales bacterium
TTTCAGTTCAGTTTTTGTGCCATGTTTGTGTTCCTTTGTCGTTGATTCAAAAATCATTCATAACCGACATTATAACAGTATAATCAAACTGTTACTAGATTTTATCGCTTAAATCAACAGCATTGAGGATCAGGGTCAGGCCTTGCAATGATGCATCCGCGTAACCAGCCCATTCAGCCGACGCCAAAAAGAGGCGCGGCTGATGGGCAGCGTTAGGCCTGGTGGGCCTTTGCGTCGGCTTCCATCTCGACTCTCTTCACCTCGTAGCCTGCCGATCCAACATTAGCAATCGCCGATTGAATAGCCTCTTCCAAGGAGCTAGCCTCGCGATGAAAATCAATGGAAAAAACACCCTCACACGTACCGGGGGTGCCGTCGTCGCAACCGGCTTCAAACAACTCATCTGCCATCTCCTCGGTCAGTTCCAGCGTTTCCGACAAAATCAATGTGAATTCATACTTGGTCATTTCGCTTTACCTTCAAAACGTACTGGGTGCTTTACGCGTGTGGACAATGGTCAACCGCCCGCCGAATATCTTTGGCATGATCCTCCGGATGCTTAGGTGTCGAATACACAGCACGAGCGCAGCCGGTGCGATCGCTTTGCGGGCAGTATTATAGCCGGCCCCAGATATGAGCGCGCGGCCCTGCTTTCCGCACCGTCCAACTTCGGCTTATCGCGTAGTCGATCGCCGCTTGAATATGTTTATTCGTATGGTCAGCCAATCGTTTCAATGTCAATCAATTGTTTTATGCAACAAGAATATACTATTAAAGTGGACCCCAGTGCCGTGAAATCAGCCTGCGGTTGGCCTATTCGATCAATAGATTTCGATGCAGGCTTTTCCATCGGCATCCAGCGCTTTTTTTATCGCTGCCCTATAGTTGATCAGAGCGGCAATAACCGCCACCTTGGTCTGATTTCCGGCGCGAATCCAAATCACTTTCGGAGGTTGCCCGTAGAGTGTGCTCATCTCGTAATAGTCCGAATCGCGAGTAACGATCACGAACCCGTTCGCTTTGGCGAACTGCCATACTACGCAGTCACTCGCCCGCTCGAGTCCGATCAAGGCTACTTGTGTGCTGTCTGGGTAGTCGGTATCCAAAAACGGAAGCATGCGCCTGGAAAGGTTCTCATCCAGCAGCAGCTTCATAACACTCTGAGCGATTCGATATGCCTCTCCCGGTCCGCCGCGAAAGTCAAGCAGGCCAGGATGTCATCCCGTTCCAACTCCGGGAAATCGTCCAGAATATCTTCCGGCGTCATACCCGCCGCTAGATACCCCAAAACGTCATAAACGGTAATGCGCAGGCCGCGTATGCAGGGTTTCCCGCCGCGCTTGCCGGGTTCGATGGTAATCCGGTCACAATAATTCATGGGTTTGTCTCCTCTATTGGCCCACAGAGGGGGGCGAACTCGATCAATCAAAAAAAGCGCGACCCGTCCAGTCTGGCACGAGTGGGGGCATCTGCAAAGCGCCCGTAATGCTCGTCGATCCAGTTGGGTCCAGGGTGGTGAGTCAGGCAGGGTGGGTAATAATACCCACCGTTGTTCGCCAATGCTGTTGAATTAAGCCGTCATCTCGGCAGGGATTGCCGAGATCCAGAATACATGGATGTAATCAGGGCTTGCCGTCCAGGCAGCTTCTGGATTCCGGCAATCCTTGCCGGAATGACGTCGTTTCCTTATTTCAACAGCATTGCCGTTGTTCGCTAACGATAACACAAGCGAATGCGATAGGTGAGCCGGCTGATTCTCTGTCTATGCAGAGTTCGCCCTTTGGATATACCGTAGAATTCGGTGTCGTAGAATTGTTTGACCTCGTCATGGCTGACAATCGGTCCGGATTCTTGTTGCGTCATAGTTACTTTTCGGCTCGGATCGATAGTAATGATTCGTGCAAACGTGCCGAGAAGAGTTCCCAGGTGAAATTTTCAGCGATTTCGCGGGCGCTGGAGCGCATCGGCGATTCCCGGCCCGCGGCGAGCACTTCGCAACCCGCTCGGCAAAACCGTCCGCCTTCTGTACCACCATTTCGCAGTACCTTTGCAATCAAGTATTGTTGTTCAAAACCTTAACAACGGCTTGGGCAAACTCCGCAAAATCGACTAATCCGTAGCGGGCAATGGCGTGGACGATAGCCCAGTTTATCGTTTCATAATTATGGACGGCCAAATTGCGAAAACCGACCGCCTTTTTCATGCGAATTGCCAATCCGCTATCGATAAAACCGGCTTTATTCAATATGTCAAATACCTGTCCCATCGTGTCGGGCGGCGGAAATTCGTTGTCCGCAATAAGATGCGCTCCAATATCCACGCAAAGTTGCACCGCCCGCGTCAAATTCAGCGCAACGATATCCTGGGTGTCGTAATCGTTTGCTAAGACATCGGCATCCATCGGACATTTTTCGGCGACCCGGTGCAATGCCCGCCGCAAGGATTCCAGTTTCTGTTCGATCAGGGACCGATCCATTTTCGTCTTCTTTCCTCAAGGATTCTTCGGCGATAGGGCATGAAGTCCGCTTGATCGAGAACGTGCTTATTCAAAAGTCTCGCATAATCGGCATCGCTACCGAGAACTCTTCGCCCTCCGGAAATGATCTGCCCTAAAAGAGGCTCACCCACCGTGCATAAATCGACTAAATCCACGGGACGTCCCAGGCTTTCGGCCAATTCGGCGATCAATTGCATTTTTTCTTCTACATTCAAAGGGCGTCCAGCTTGGACAGCCGCATCGAGGTCGCTGTCCGGACGGGCTCTTCCTTGCGCCATGGAACCGAATATGAACGCCAGGCGGATATTCGGATGCCGGTTGAGAACCTGTCTGACGCGTTCATCCGTGTAATTGCCGCTCGTTTCGCAAAATCTATTCATGACAATTTGAGTTCCGGCACCGCCGTTACAAACCGCTCTCCCCATTGGCGCACAATCGCTTGTTGTTTCATGACTTCTCCGGCAATATTCCAAGGCAGAATGAGCGTCCAGTCAGGCAGCCCTTCGGCAAGTATAGCAGGCAGGAGAACCGGTTAAGAATTTCCCCTGCTTCGATGGCGCAGCGTCGCAAGCATGCTGTGTCAGTTCGGTTTCCCACCAGAATAGGCAGTAGTGACGTACGTAACTGTGTTGGGAAGAATTCCCAAACGAAGGTTTTGGCCGATTCGCGGGCAATGGAACGAATGGATGACTCGCGGTGACTTTGTCCGGAACCAACGTTCAAGTTAGTCAGATTACCCATTTTCATTGAAAAATATCCAACATATTCGATTGTCTTACCACTGGGAGGCAGGGCAGGAACTCATCGTGATCGATACGGGAGATGGTATTTTACTGAAACCTAAAGCGCCTTTTTCGGAATCCAAGATCAGCGAAGTTGCGGGATGTCTGCAATACGCCGGAACTGCCAAAACGGTTGACGAGATGAATGATGCCGTGGCAAAGGGTCTCAGGATCGGGTCGAACTTCACGACAAGGGCATCCCGCGACACAGGAAGTAAATTTGATACTGCCAGCTAACCGGCCAAATCGCGAGCGCAGTTGCCTGCGCGGCTCGTATCGGCCATTCCCGGATGGGTCCGTTCGTGATCCAGCCGCGGCTGAGTGGATGCAGATCGCGCCAGGTATTCGTTATAGCCAGTCCTGCTTCGGTGAGTAACTGCCGCCATTCTGCAATAGGCCGGACTGTTTCACGAATCGGCGCTTGGTGGGTGCCACCATACAGTCCCAGCCGCCTGGTGAGGAAATCCGAGTTCGGGACCAGGATCAGGGAAACGGGCGTCCGGTTTGGCCACCCGGCGCATTTCCTGGAGCGCTTTCAGCTGGTTTATAAAGTGTTCCAAGGAACCCAGACAGGTGACGATATCGAAATAGCCGGCTTCGAATGGCAGAGCTTCGGCGATACCTTCGTGGATGTTGGCATCGGCCAAGCGGGCGCGACACGCTTCCACGGCACGGGTGGAAATGTCAATGCCGGCGACTCGGGCGCCACGCGAGGCAAGTTCAGCGAGCCATGCGCCGTTTCCGCAGGCTACGTCGAGCACCTGTTTATCACTGAGATCCCCAAGTCGGCCCGCGATTACACGCGTATGCCACGGCAGAAGTCCTTGGACCGTTTCAGGTCCGTAGTACTCGGTGTCGTAGAATTGTTTGATCTTGTCATGGCCGACAGTCGGTTCGGATTGTTGTTGTGTCATAGTTACTTTGTTACTTTTCCGTTTGGATCGCTCGTAACGATTCGCGCAAACGTGTTGCGAAGAGTTCCCACGTGAATGTTTTGGCCATTTCTCGGGCGCTGGCGCGCATAGGCGCTTCGCGACCTGCGGCGAGTATTTCGCAGACCCGCTCGGCAAAACCGGCATAGTCGCCGGGCTGGACCAGAAAGCCACTGCAGCCGTGCCGGACGGCATCCGGTACTCCTCCTACGGCGAAAGCCACGGTTGGCAAGCCGTGTGCGGCAGCCTCGATCGCGACCATGCCGAATCCTTCAATGTCGCCGGGCGTCTCGCGCACGGGAAACACGTGGACATCGGCGGCGCAATAGGCCTGGCTCAGCGTATCGTCGTCGCAGGGATCGTGCAGTCGCAGGTTATCCGCCAGGCCCAATTCGGCGGACAAGCTTTCAAGTGCCGCGCGTCCGCCGGTACCGGAGCCGGTCAGTGCATCGGGGGCATCGTCGCCGATTACCACCAGTACCACGTCCGGATACCGGCAGTGGATCGCGGGCAAGGCATTGCGAAAGAATTCCAGCACGCCTTTGCGGGCAGTCATACGGCCGACTGAAAGCAACACGGGACGCTCGCCAAAGTTATTCTGAAGGCGGAAAGTATTGTCGGGAACGGGGGCGGTCTTGGGAAGTGCGACGCCGGGGTTGATCACCGTGATACGGCCGCGAGCGACACCTTTGCGCATGGCGATGGCGGCGGTGTTGGTGCTGTTGGCCAAGGCGTGGTCGAAGCGGCGCAGGGTAGGCAGCCAAATGGCGCGGTAGAGCGGGTGTGGGGTGATCAAGTCCAGGCCGTGCACATAGGCAACGGACTTGGCGCCGGCGCGTCGTGCGGCCAACTTGACGCCGATCGCGGTCAGGCCGCTCCCGGCCAGAACGAGGTCGAAGGGTTTGGCGGCTCGGATCCAGGCCGCGCGGAGCATGTGCAGGAGGAATCCGGGCAGAGATCGTATGGAGAGTTCGATGACCTCGATTTGACTGGATAAGAATTCGCGACAGCCGGCCGGTCCGATGACAGTTAGATGACTCCATTCGGCCAGTGATTCGGCCATATGCCAGTTCAATCGTTCCATGCCGCCGCGTAGCGGGGGCAGGTTGCGGGTGATCAGTAAAAGGCTCGGGCGGCGGTCGGAGCCTTTTTGCAGCCCGGTCATGTTGATCGTGGGGCGGGTCGGAGGCGGGCCTTCGATTGCGTTTCAGATCTCGTCGCGTTTGCTTCGCCGTACATCTTCCTGAACTCCCCGATAGTGCAGCGATGAAACCTGTTCCGACACGAGACCGATGAGGAAGGTCAGCAGGGATGCGGTAAAAAGCAGGGCGCTCATATTCGTGAATCGGCCGGTGCTATGGTAGGTGTATGCGTAATAGGAAAGCCCGGTACAGAACAAGGCTACGGCGATCGGTAAAAATACGCGCATCGGTGAAAACAATGCGCCGATTTTCAGAATGATGATCACGAATCTGAATCCATCCCGAAACAGTTTGATGTGGCTTTTGCCTTCCCGCCTGGTCGCCCGGATCGGAACATAGCCAACTGGCAGTCCGGAGCGGAAGAATGCCATGGTGCTGGTGGTCGGATAGGAAAATCCGTTCGGGAGCAGGTAAAGGAACTTACGGAAATGCCGGGTTCTGACCGCTCTGAATCCGGATGTCAGATCCTGGATCTGATAACCGGTCATGATCGAGGCCAGCGTATTGTAGGTTGTGTTCGCAAGCCGTCTTAACCAGGACGCGTGATTGGAGGCATGCCTTGCACCAACCACCATTTCGTAGCCTTCATCCATTTTCGCCAAAAGGAGCGGAATATCGTCCGGGTTGTGCTGGCCGTCCGCATCCATGAAAACGATTTTGTCGTGGCTGGCGTAACGTGCGCCCGTTTTGATCGCCGAACCGTTTCCCATACTGTAAGGGTGGGAAATGGTTATGACTGGATATGCTTGGCAAAGCTGGGCCGTGTTGTCGATTGATCCGTCGTTTACGACAATGATTTCGGCTTCAGGATAGTCTAGTACCAGTTTCGGAAGCAGTTTTTGCAGTCCGAGACTTTCATTTTTTGCGGGTAGGACCAGAGTGAAAATCAATGATTTTTTATTGTTGGAATGATTGGTCGAATCCATATATTTTTGTGGTTCTGTTTAATTCTACTTTGTCAGATTAAATGATCGCTATATTCAAAGTCCGTCATTCCGGCGGGCAGATTGCCGGAATCCAGGCTCCATGGATGGATTTGAGCTTACTGCCTCCATGGCACTGGATACCCGCTTCCCGGCGGGTATGACGAGCTTGTGATAATCTGACAAAGTGGAATTAATAGACAGGCGGTACTGTCGGAACACTTTACTGGGCGTCCCGAAAATCCATTCATCATTATTATGGGCAATGTTCCAATACTTGATGGTACTGGGCTTAATGTTCGGTGGAATGTTTGATCCGGTGGCCAGTAAAAGTTTCCGTTTGCCGCCAAGTGTCGATGAGCACTGCAACACCCTCCAGAAAGCGATTAATCGCGGCGGCTTTGAGTACTGGCTGGTCAATGTACTCGTGGGCGACCTGATTGCGTAGTTCGCGCAACTTGCGCCACGCTTCGACTTCAACGACGCCGAGGCGCTCCAGACGTTGCAGTTTGACAGCAAAAGGGGTCTCCTCCGGCAATGGTTCCTCGGCCAGTTCAAGTACGCCGGGCAGCACTTTTTCTCCCAAGCTGTCCTGCAGTTTCGAGAATCGATACGCCAATTGATCGAGCACGCGCCGTTGCAATCCAGTCAAATTCGGTACCTGTTCAGCGCTCACGTGCTCACGCTTCCAGTCCTTTAAGGCTTCTTCCAGTACTTCCGCATGTAAGGAGCACTCGGCCAGGGCGGTCTGGAGTTTTGCGGATGCCTTCATAATCGGATTCCCTCCGCCTTCGCGATATGAAAAATTGGCAGGACTTGATTCCACGCAACCGAGTGAATCACGAGATCGATCTTTTCATCTTCGAACTCCATGGTGCTATGCAGATCGGTTAGCAGAGCGAGCTTTCGATCCAGGATATCGTCCGCGTCGGCTAGTTCGGTTTCGAGGTAGAAGTCATAGTCTCCACCCTTTCGCCGGTCATCCACCCGGGAGCCAAAAAGCCAGACTCGGACGCCCTGGCCGAAGTGACGAGCCACTGCCGATTTGAAAACTCGGATTTGTCCGGGGGTCAGACGCATGGGTGAACCTTGCTGCAATTATTTGAATTCGTAGCCGTGCGACGCAGTGAGAATCGGTTCTATCCATTAAGTCCTGTCAATAAGCCGATTTTTCTGTTTACGGCAGTTCGCCAGGTTTGATCGGCCTCTGTTCAGTCATAACCCTGTTGCAGCCCATTTCATCCCGCCAGCCAAGTCTGAGGCAATACAGGTCTGCCGAATAAACATTAGTTTGTATCACTTTCAGCCTCGTTTTCACGTTTTTGTTCGCCGCAAGCCTTTCTGGACTCCAAGGTATTGGAGGGATGAAACCGGTGCCGACAATCGACAATCCCTGAAGGTTACGGTTTACGACATTCGACCCGACACGACGTTAATCCGATACGGCATTATAGGTCATTTGTGAAACTTCAGTTGAATAATTGTTGCCGTTGCGGCATTTGGCGGCGGCCCTGGCCCGTTTGGAAAACAGCCGCACGACGGAGAATGTGAGGCGGGTGACCGGGGCATTGGCCGGTTAGCTGCAAACGCCGGAGCAGGCTTCCGTGCGTCGGGATTTTTCGATATGGTTGAGGTGGGTGTTTCTCCCCGGGCGGATGCCGAGCTATGTGTTCAAAGAAGTACAAGATTTGCAGGAGGTGCACAGCATGTTATTAGAATGCGTTAAAGAATGGACCAAAGACCGGTGGGACGATTTCGCCAAAAGCGCCCGCAGCTGTTCAAACCGCTGCATGATGCCTGGCTCGATTTGCAGTTTCGCAACCCGGTCGAGTTCCGTTTTTGCAGCATCGTAAAGCTGTGCCGCAATCAGCAAGGCCGCGTAATTCAAGCCCAACTGGGCATTGTCCGGGCTGTATTTCGCGGCGTCGTAGGCAATCCCCAAGGCTTCTTGAAAGCGATTTAGTTTCAATGCCCGGGCGCTTGCTTCGGACATCAGCAAGACCCTGATGTTCAGCGGCGTTTTAGAATTGCCGATAACGGCCAACTGTAAATCATAGATCAATTCTCCGGAAAGCCTACAGTTGTTAAACATTTCACAGTTATGAAGCCGACTCAGATTTTTCGAGGTTGAAGGCGTTATTTTTTGATCTGAGAGACGCTTCGCTGCGAGCCGTACCAGTTTTTCGTCAACCGCCGCGCCGAATTGGCTGTCAATCCATATAGCGCCTATCAACCCGGAAATGTGCGAAGCTTCCAGTTCGGACGATTTTAGAAAAAACCGTCTAGCTATTAAATAATTGTTTTTTTTAACAGCCGGCCGTTTTTCAGTATCCATCAGCCACGTATATAAACGCGCCGCTTCATGATTAGAACGCGGCGATAACGGGTGGTGTTGGACCTCCATTAACACAAGATCCAGAGAATTTCCCCACAGCGAAGCTCTTACCCCGGTAACCGCCATGAATGCGATAACGGAGGCGGCCATTACTATAAGCCCACGATTTTGCAGGAATTGCCGCGCGGCAGCGGTGATGCTCAAAAGTATGCCGTATGACGGAAAATAATTGCGATGCTCATGGGCGATTTCCAACGGAATAATAGTCGATTCCATCAGGTGCCCGGTAAAAAACAATAAAATGCCTAGTGCGATGAGCGGCTGTTTTTTTCTAATGACCAGAGTCCAAATCAACAGCGCCATCAGGCCAAGTAACGCGGGTAAAGTCGAGACGGGCGATAACAACGAATGCGACGATGGAATGTCGTCGTGGTATAAGCCCAGCGATGCCGAAAGCGGCGCCACGATCCAGAACAAATACAGCCACAATACGCGGGTTTCGGTCAGCAATCGTTCGGCCAATGTGAAATCCCGTATGGAATCATAACCGCCTAATAAGGTCCCCGGCTGGGTGCTCAGCACGAAAACCAGCAAGCCGGCCGGTAGGATACAGATGAAAAAATACAGGGTCGATAATTTAGTTTTCTCGCGCCGGTTTGGAGTTTTAAAGCGCAATACCGTTAGTTCGTAACATCCGGCAAGCGCGGGTAGAAGCAGGCCATTTTCTTTTGACAAGGCCGCCAGCAGAGTAAACAACAGCAAGACGGCAGCGATACTTAAACCGCCGCATTTCCCGGCGATATGTCTGATGCGCAACTCGACATAAAAGCATAAGCCCGCGAACGAAAACAAGGTCGCCAAGCTGGTCATGCGCTGCACCGCGTACAGTACGCCGGTCAAATTGATCGGGGCGGTGAGCCATAAAGCAGCCACGATTAGAGGCCACCAGGTATTTTTCGCATGCGGCGCTGCGACGTCCGTACATTGCAGGGTCAAACGCGTCAATAAAAAAACCAATACGCCGTTGATCAGATGAATAACGAGGTTTACGGCTTTTAGATTGCCCGGCGTAATGCCGCCGAAATAACCGTTCAGCGCGAAGGACAGCATTGCAATCGGGCGTTTTAACATGCCGGACTCAGAACTGCCGGCGGCATTTTTTAGCGCGGCGAACGATAATTGTTCGAGATAGACGGCGGGGTTATCGACGATATTGAAGTAATCGTCAAATAAAAACCCGCCGCTCAAGCCGGAATAATAAATCAATCCGGTCATCAATAACGCGATGCCGAGGCCTGCGTATTGCCCGCTTATGCGCGGTTCGAGCAAATCGCTTTTTTCCGTGATCATGGTGTCAAATTGCGGTAACCATTAATTTCTTGGGCGCAGGCATCCAGTTGCCGTAGCCAATAGCGGCGCACAAAGGGATTTTCAGGGAGATAATTCCGCGCATCGGCAAGCGGTTTCAGTGCCGCGTCGTAGAAACCTGCATCGATAAGAATAGACGCAATCCGCAAAAACGTATCCAGCGTCGGGTCGATTTTCAGCGCCGCCTCCAGTTCGTCAAGCGCGAACGCTAATTGCCGATGCTGCTCATAGAGGCGCGCTTTGAGGTGATGCAAGTGATATTTCACAATTCCGCCAAAGGCCTTATTTTGCATCAGATTATCCAGCATGACCTGGATCTGCGCGGCATCCAGAGCGGCGCAGCGTTTTGAGGCGGCAAGATCGACCAAGGCGTTCAAGGTCGAAACGGCGGCGGCGCTGTATTGAGCGCGCTCAAGGCGTCTTTGGGTTTGGTCGACGAGCGCGGCCGGCAAGTTTTGTAACTCGCATTGCAGTTGTACTTGTTGCAGCAGTAATGCGGCGTCGCGGGGATGACGGGCAAGGGCGCGTTCCCATGCCTGCTGCGCTTCGGCCAAGCGGTGTTGCCGCATCAACTGCTGGGCCAGGAACTGTACCGCGCGGATGGAATCCGGTTCCTTCTCGACCCAATAATAGGCGCTCTTGACCGAATCGCCCCACAATTGAGCAGTCTGCGACAGGATAACTAGCTGCATCGCCAGATAAGCGCCTATAACGGCATAGCGCATCGCAGCCGCATTGATCATGCGCCAGATGCCGATGGTCAAGGCGTAAACCGGACCGATCAGCGGCAGATAATTGCGATGCTCAAAATACAATTCCAGCGGAATAATAGTCGACTCCAATAGATGCCCGGCTAAAAACCAGCCAATAGCAAAAATCGGCAGCGGGGTCCTTTTGCGCAGATAAAATGCGATCACGGCAACGGCGAGCCAACCCGCGCAACTGCTGAAAACGAACAGCGGATCACTCGCAACGCTAAATACCGGATGCGCGTCCTGAAAAGGTCCGAGCGCAGCCAACTCCGGCAGGAAAGCGAGGCGTAGATAATCCCAAAGTATTACCGCTTCGCTTTGCACGCGTTCGCTTAACGTAAATTCTCGCCCGCTATAGGCCGTTGCCAGCGCATCGAAATGAAACAGCACTTGCCCCAAATACGCAAATAACGCGATGATCGGTACGGCAACGAGCAGCCGCAAACCAATTTTTTGCCGCTTGCCGAGGTTGGCCGGAAGCGGCGGCAACAAGGTGGCTTCAATAACCGCGATATACAATGGCAACAATGCACCGTTTTCCTTGCTCAAAACAGCAAGCGGAGTAAACACAACGATTGCGATGGCCATCAGCGCCGACCCCAATCCCGGTTTGGACATCAACCGACGACGTCCGGCCAGGTAGACAGCGATGCCAGCCAGGCTAAACGTGGCACTCAACAAGGTCATGCGCTGCACGGTCAGCAGCACGGTTGACGCCAACAGCGGCAGCGCCATCCAGATGCAGGCCGCCAGGATTGTCAAACCGGCGCCCGGCGGTTTCCGCATCAAAACGCGCAAAGTGTCCAGCAGCGCAACGAGCAAACAGCCATTGAGCAAATGCAGCAGGGTATTGGTGCGGTGGAAGGGAGCGCTGTCGAACGGCCAGTAATAGCCGTCGATTAAAAATCCGGCCAAGGCCACAGGCCGTCCCAGAGGACCGGCATTTCCGGCAAACACCTGGGCGCGAATCCAAGTATCGTCGTCCAGCGCGGAGAGCCAGCTTAAATTACTGTAATCGTCAAACTGAAAAGGAGCTGCAAAGCCCAAGCGGTAGCAATCAAAAAGAATCGCCAGAAAAACGCAATACACTGTGCAGACAGCCAAAGGATGAATGCATTTTTTCATAAGCTAAAAGAAAAAGCGGACCGCCCGATCAAGTGGTCCTCCTTGTTTTAGGGGATGATCTCAGCCGGATGCGGTGAGGAAAAACCGCATCATTCGCGATTGATGCGGTTCTTATCGTCACTGCATCCTGCGGTCCTAAACGAAATATTCACATTGAATATCGAACGTCCGCCCATTGATCGATCTATGCTCGGAATGACGCGAAGGCGGGCGGGTTCAACCCCACAATTTCGTGAGATCCAGCGAGCACCCGGGCAGCATGACGGGTACCCAACTGCACGGATCAGCCTGACATTGTTGTTCCAGATAACGGCCACCGGCCGGTTGGCGATAAACATGCAATAACTGCTTGTTCAGATCCACGACCCAGGATTCGGGGATGCCGTGTTGCGCGTACAGTGGAATCTTGAATTCGCGGTCGAAGCGCAATGTAGTGTCCGCCACTTCGATGATCAGCAATATATCGGCTGGCCCGGGATGGCTGCTCCGGTAATAATCCGCACGTGCCCGGAGCAGTGTGATATCAGGTTGCGGCTCGGAAAACAGTCCGAGAACGATGGGGTTCTGAGTTCTGATAATAGCCTGCTTGCCGGCCGCCAGACTCAACAGGTTGACAAGATAATCCACAGTACCGGCATGCAAGATCCCGATCGGCGGCATATCGATCAGTTCCCCTTCGATTAATTCGACGTGGTCCTCAACGGATAGAATCCCGACCTCGGCCATCCGGTAATAATCGGCTACGCTAAGGCGGTGGGGCTTATAGGGAAGCGCGGTGGAAGCAGACACGAGTTCAATTCAATGATTACCAAGACGGTTCCAGTATAGGCAATCAGGGGGCGGTGCGCACCCGGCAGGGCCGAAATCGCCAGTCTGTTTATGTCTTTACGCCATTTGCTTGTATCGGGTTATGCCGCTTTCAGTGGTGCGACATCATCCGGCGTAAGCACCGATGCTCCCAGGCTGATAAGGACTCGGTTCAAATCGTTGATTGTTATTTTTGCTGGAGCAGTAATCTCGATTCCGATAGGTTTTCCGTCTTCGATGTAGTCAATTATCATGCCTGGGTCTACTTTTGACGTTCGATGAATTTATCCCCCGTTGTTCTCGGAAGATAATAATAGGCTGCCTTTGGGCGTCCATGACGGTAGGTTACTACGAGATAGGGCTTTTTCATATTAATTGCTCCACACGGGGTACGCGGTGATTATCACCAAAAGGCTTTCAATATCATCTGGCTCGACGATGACTTCCCACGGATGACGCTTATGCTGAGTTTCGATGATCCACCTTCCTTCAACAACATCTTTTTTGTAATTTTTTGAACGCTAAAATTGCGGTCCTCCATGCGTTTCAACAGATGAGGAGTGAATTCGATTTCGCAATCCCGCCATTCAGGCCATGAACTCTTTTTCACGATACTCCTTCTGATTTGATTCAATAAGCTAACCAATAGTTCTCAGCGATTTAGGAAGCCCACCCGCGCCCAGCCCTACCGACTCGGGAGCTTACACCCTACACTAAAGCTACGAAGGCGCTGGAGAAGCCCAAGCGGTAGCGATCAAAAAGAATCGCCGGGAAAATGCAGTACAGTATGCAGACAGACAGAGGATGAATGCATTTTTTCATGCGCCAACAGAAAAAGCGGACCGCTTGATGAAGCGGCCCGCCTTGTTTTAGATGACCTCAGGTCATCTTGTCAATCATTATGGGCGACATTCGACAGGCAGATATTTGTTCGGTACGGTCGTAGCAACATGGCTAGCGTCTGGGGTACCGCCCGACTGTGTGCCTTGTTCGGTTCCTTGTCCGCACGTCCAAACGATCCCGCCCGCAGGATTATGCCGGGGATTCAAGGCGACAGCACTGCCAGCGATGTTAGTGTTGGCTCTATTGCCGTAGGTGATGGTAAGCAGGCCGCTACCACCGACAGATACTCCTGTAATATAATTGCCGGTAATGCTGGCGACCGTAGCGACCCCCGCCGACGCGCCAGAATCTGGCAATCTTCCGCGCGCCGAACTGAATTCAGATATCGAGGCTTTTGCTTCCGACGCCATAGTCAAGCCTTCGCTCACTTGCGCCCGGATGGTGTAATCCTGATACGCCGGAATCGCGACCGCGGCCAGAATACCGATGATCGCAACCACGATCATTAATTCGATTAAGGTAAAACCTTGTTGTGCTCTATTCATTTAAAACGCCTCTTTTTATGTGGGTAAAACAGTTCGGTTATTGCGGATGGCTGTGTTCAGCGTTGTGTGCTTGACAACGTAAGAAGCTATAGCAGAGCGCGTGCCAGCTTCAATGGAAGTAGTCCGCGAGTAACCGGAACGATGATTGCGGTTAACTAAGTGTATGTTACTACAGTGAACTTTACACCTCCTGCGGCGAATGTTCAACCCCTGGCTGCCCGGCATGTTTATCAAAGAACGGATCGATCAGCCGAAAACCGTTTCGAAACACGACACAAAGTGACGAAATACGTCAGTTTCTTCAATGCCGGTTTTTGCCATCGGAAAGGTTTGTCGCGAATTGATCGGTTGCGTGGATCAGTGCGTTGACAATCCCCGGTTCGGTAGCCGAGTGACCCGCATCCGGCACGATCACCAGTTTCGATCCGGGCCAGGCGTTTTTCAGTGCGAGCGCGCCGTCCAGTGGACAGATTACGTCGTAGCGGCCGTGCACGATCACTCCGGGAACCGCATTAAGCTGTGCCGCGTTTTTGATCAATTGGTCCGGTTCCAGGAAGGAATCCTGGGCGAAATAATGGCATTCGATGCGGGCCAGGCTCAACGCGACTTCAGGCCGCGCGACGAAATTTTCGAGTCCCGCATCCGGTAGCAGAGTGGCGGTACGGCCCTCCCATAACGACCAGGCACGTGCTGCGGCCAGCCGTTTTTCCGGGTCCGGACCGGTCAGGATCTGGTAATAGGCTTGAACCAGATCCTGCCGTTCGGATTCCGGTATTGGTTCCAGATAGTCCTGCCAATAGTCGGGGAAAAGCCGGCTGGTGCCGTGTTGGTAAAACCAATGAATATCCTGTTTCCGGCACAGAAAGATGCCTCTCAACACCAGGCCGGTGACTCGCGGGGTAAATCGTTCGGAGTAGGCCAGCGCCAGAGTCGAGCCCCAGGATCCGCCGAAGACGAGCCATCGCTCGATTCCAAGGTGTTCTCGGATCCGCTCGATATCATCGATTAGATGTCGGGTCGTGTTGTTTTCAAGTGCCGCATGCGGGGTCGATTTGCCACAACCGCGTTGATCGAACAGGATGATCCGGTAGCGGCCGGGGT
>JBOICY010000227.1:0-2824 GCA_050740335.1 Methylococcales bacterium
GCGGCCAGGCCGAAGTTCCAGCTGAAGAAATAAGTCAACTAATTAATATAACGGATAAAATCTGTTAATTTAATTTTCCGGAACTGGGAGCATTCGGATCAGGGCCAAGGCGCGCGCTTGAATTGGAGTCGGTTCGGTGTCCTGAACAATGGGGGGCTTTCCGGGTCGGATTGGAGCCGGCAACGATGGCGGCAGCGGGTTCCCAATTCCGCAAGGAGGGTCGTGAAGCTATGGATCGGTGACGCGTCCTCGGTGACGCGTACGGCTGTCTTTTTTTTGGCGGCGTCCGAAGGTTTTGCGGGAGCAACCGGGTCGCGGTTTTTGCGCATCCTCGCGATCTCCTCGTCATCGCCAACAACAGCGGCGCCAGGGCTTGACGCAAATGCCATTCGACCATATAGGCAGATGAAGATGGGCGGGCTCGAACTCGATCTTCGCTACGGTGATAGATCGGCCGGATTGGTAGATCGATTCCTTTGAGGGTCCGAAAAGCGCGTTCCACCCGGGCCAGATTTTTATAACTGCGCACCGTGTCTTCGGCAGACAGGCTCGGTTCCGGTGAGGGGCTGCGAATGACATAGATTCCATCCCATTCGGCCTCGCGTTGGATCGCTGCGGTTCGCCGTCGATAACGGCAAATGGTCCGTCCGCGATGGCGGTTTCGAAGTGCTTTGCGACTTTGAAGCGAGGCATGATCTGGCCGACCTTCCGACCGATTCCGGCGGCACTCAGGGGTTTCCGGGTGCGCCGCTGGACCTGCTTGACCAACTGCTCCAAGGACTCTTCGGTGGCTTTCAAGAGCGCCTGTCGCTTGCGTTGCCGTTCCTCCGCCAGCATCGGATTGAAGCAGACGATCAAACCCTCACCTGGAAAATCCGGTGAATGAATCTCGGCCAAATTTTGCCGGTCGAACCATGACAACTGCAGAGACGGTTGCTCCACTAACTGACGCAGCTTTTCGCGTCCTAACGCCGAAATCCAACCCAGCCCCGGGTACTGCTTGAGTGCCTCGCTTGGAGTCTGAGTGAGCATACCGCGGTCGCAGACTCAAAATCACCCGCTCCAAGCCGAAACGCTGCTTCAGCTTACTGACCTGAGTCCTAACCGTACTCGGATCGGCCGTGTTGCCCGGATACCCATCTACCGCCACGGGTCGTCCCCGCGAGTCGGTGAGCACCCCGTCCACTGCCCAATCGGTTTGCCGCGCTTGCCGTCCCGGCTGTGGCCGAACCGCGCCAAGGAACCGGTGTGGCCTTCGTCGTAGCTGCTGCTCACCTCCTAGAGCACTTGCCCGCCTTCCCCCAAATAGCGGGCTGCCAACCTCTGCTCAATCCGGGATTGGCGGGCCAACAACCCGTCTGCCTCGCCGCAACCAGTTTGCCTCTTCCTGCGCATCCCCGACCGACAGGACCTCCGCCAGCGTTGTGCTATGCCACCAGCGTGTGGTGGCCAGTTTCGAACCAGGGCGGATCAAACGCTCGACAATCATCGCCAACACCAAGTCCCGATTGCGGGTCTTTTGGCTGCCGATGAGCCGATCCAGCCCGATCTTGTGAATCATCTCCAAAATCGCTTCCACATGCCCATGCGGCACAGACCCTTCGATGCGAAAGGCTTCACCGAGCGATATCAGGGATTCATCCTTGAGGACCCGACGCAGCGCGTCGATTTTTTGAGTCGGCCAATGGGTGAGGTTGACCAAGGTCCTCTTGCAAACCTTAGGGCCTTCCCGCCAGCCTTCCCGGAGAAGGATGGCGGGTCGGGAGTTACGATTGGGGACGATTCCGATGTACAGGGGAACCACGATACCAATCCTTCCAGAAAATATAAACATATATAATTGCTATTACATGGGAACATATTGAAGCAAGCTCAAGACTGAAACCATTATTAAATCTAAACATTAACCTCGATTTTGACCTATTTTTGGGAGGAACTTCGGGCTAGCATTTTTTGGATAGCGCTCCCGGCATTGGTGAAATACCACTTGCGTAGCGAGAGTTGGCGGCCGCAGCTTTCGTCGCCGTAATTGAAATCCGGGAGGTAGGCATCGACCACGCCATCCAGAAGGTTCAGCGTTTGCCAGGTGGAATAGGCGTGAGTGTTCCATACCACCGGTAACGTCCAATCCGCGGGCATTGCGGTCAGAAAGCGCAGGATCGCATAAAGGGATTCGTCCGGATTGCCGCCGACGAAAGACATCGAACGCGCTCCCGTCGTATCCATGCGTCTCCAAAGGCTTAGATCGAGCGAATCGCCATCCACTTGACACTGGTCGAGAATGGCACCTTGCTGGCAATATTGGCAACGGAGGCCGCAACCGGCGAGACTCAATACCAATGACGGATTGACCGGCGCTTCCTAGGCTATATGGACGAAATGCTCGGCGACCACCGCCCCGGTTCCCAGGTGACAAAACCCTTGGTCTCCCGCCAGGCGGTTCACGCCGCAACGGCGGGCACAGAGTTCGCCATGTTCCAATACCCGGCGGGCGAGTTCGATTTTGAGGTCGAGCAGTGAAGCTTCTCCACTCCCAAATTCCGGCCCCGTTTCCCGCTGTGCCAAGCGGTCCCGATGCCCCAGCCAAAGCTCACCGACCGGAGCCGCAGCCAGTTCACCGAGACCGAAACCCCTACCTAGCCCTACCCTTTACCCGTAATTTCAGACCGTACAAAATGCTTCGTGTCGTGCATGCTGGGCGGCATGAACAGAATACAAGACCAATTCAAGCGGACTTTAACGCAACCCGAGAGCATTGGCTACATTCGCGGGCTGCTGGAGATCAATAGCGTTGCCCACCGAACCGAACTGGCAGCGCAGGGTT